>NZ_CP016201.1:102154-143793 GCF_001683335.1 Selenomonas sp. oral taxon 126 | reverse complement strand
CTCCGATCGCAATACGGGCAAAATGACCGAGTATTTGAGCAACGGCACGTACCGCTCCTATGCGATCGGTACGAAGGAGCAGGATAAGCCTGCCTTCAGTGCAGTCACAAAGGCAAACGGCATGGCGCAGTACGCGCCGAAGGCGGGGCTGACCTACAACTGGACGGGCGGCAGGAGCGGTCATACGACAGAGAAGCACTACAGCTACGGCAGCCGCTTTATTGCGTGGGGGCTGATTCCGACCGGTGTGGTTGGGGAAGCCATGAAAGAGGAGAATATCAAAAACGGCACAACGCGCATTACCACGGTGGAGCGCAGTGCAGGAGATACGCTCCCGAACGGCGCCTATTTCGGCGAGGGCGATACGAGCAAAGAGTTCCGGGTAGACGGCAATGTGTATTCGTCGGACAGCAACCCATTCCCCGACCCGCCCGACAGTACGAAGTATTACGGTAAATGGTTGGAAGATAAGGACGGCAATCGTCTCTATAACGAGGATGGCACGCCGAAGATGGATGATCGAAAAACGGGAAAATTCCTCGGGTATGGCATTTACTTCTTACAGTGGAACACCAGAAAAACGACCGATACGAACAACACCTATCACGTCGCGGCAGACCGCACGATCGGTGTGGACTTCCTCACGAGCCACGAACAGGGCAATGTGGACGTGCATACAAAGGGAAATCTCGTCCTGAACGGTGCCATCCGCAATCTGACGAATCGTGACTATGCCGTCAATCTGAAATCGGATGCGGGCAGGATCGAGAGCAGCCGTGGGAACAACGGCATCGCCTACACGAACAACCTGACGGCGAGTGCTGCACAGGGCATGAATCTCGTGCAGAGCGCAGCGAATACGGATGCAGTATCGAAGGTCGAGCTTTCCACAACGGCAGGCGCGATCGACTTTACCGCACAGCGCGGCGACGTACAGATCGTCAAGGCATATGCGGGCGCATCGTCGCTTTCGGATGTACGCATTCGCGCCAATGGCAGCATTCGTGCGGCACAGGGCGCCAACCCTGCCGTGAAGGGCGCGAACATCACGCTCACGAGCACGGCGGCAGTCGATCTTCCCGTTTGGGCAGAGGGCAGAGTTGACGTGACGGCGGATGGCAACATCACATTGACGCAGAAACAGACCAATGGCGATCTGAGAGTTGGCAAGATCAGCAGTGCAAATGGTGACGTACATCTCACGGCGGAGCAAGGCTCGATCATCGACGCCGTGGCGGAGGAGGGAACGCTCTCTGATGCAGATGAACGCATGAAGCGTTGGAAAGAGCTCGGGCTGACGCATGGAAGCGATGCGGCAAACGAAAGCACACACGCCGCAGCCGCCGCCAAGGAGGAACGTCTCGAGGGGCTGCGGAGGCTCGGCAAGGTGGCCGCGCGGGAGATGAGCGCGAAAGGAGCGACAGATGCACAGGTGGAGGCGCTCTATAACAACTATCAGAGCATCTCCGAGGCGTACCGCACGGATGCGGACATACAGAAGGCACGTGCGGCATATATTGCCGAGCTGAAAGCCTCGCACGAAGCGGGCTGGTCGGCAGAGGAGGCGTATAAAAACACCATTGGCAAAGCAGAGGAGAAATTCTTTGCTGACCGCGGCATTGTCCCGACGTCGGAGCATTCAAAGACAGAGGTGGACAAGGTACGCACCTTCATCCGCGACTACAAGACGCTCGATGAGAGCAAGAGCTACGGATGGAGTGCGAACGGGCTGCGCTATGCCATCCAAAACAGTGTCATCAACTCGACGCCGGGCCAGGTCACAGAGGTCAAGGAACCGAACATCGTCGGGCGCAATATCACGCTCACAGCGGGCGCAAATCGCGGCATCGGCGAGGACGGTACAAAGAAAAGCATCGCCAATGCCGACCTCATGCAGGAGGAGAATCTGCGTGCGCTCTCGAATGCACGCGCGGGCGAGCTGCGCTGGACGGAGAGCGGTGTAGAGATCACGCGTACGCGTCCCGTCAAGGTACAGATGCGTGACGGCGGCAAGCTCAATCTGTACGGCGATCAACGCATTTACGTTCTCGGCAAGGACAGCACGCTGAACCTCGGCACCGTCGCCTCCAAGGGGAACGTCGATCTGCAGGGCGACAAAGGCATCTATGGCGGCGATACAGCCATCACGGCGGCGAACCTCTCCCTGCGCGCCGGCAACGGCGGCATCGGCAGGGCAGACAGACATTTGCTCATCAACGCGAGCGGCGTGCTCGACGCCAATGCGTCGGGCGGTATCTATATCAAACAGGATGCGGCGCGTCTGCTGACCATTCAGTCGGTCGGCAGCAACGGCGATGTCGTTCTGACCGCCTCCAAGGGAATGCGCATGACGAACGAGGCCGGCAAAACCGACGGCTACATCAAGGGCAGACGCATCACGCTGACCTCGGATGCGGGCGACCTCGGTACGGCGGCAGACGGCATCCGCATCGCCTCAGAGAGCCTCCTCTTTGCCAATGCAGGTACGCATGATGTCCATATCGCGAGCAAAGACAGCGGATCGCTCCTGCTCGGCGGACTGAAAGGCAGGAACATCTCGGTCAGCGCGGTCAACAAAGTGGAACTCAAGGAGGCAGACGACAAAGCCGCGCAGCTCACGGCGGAAGAAACAACGAACATCACATCGAGCGATGGCAGTATTGCGCTCACGAACGGCGCGATCACGGCAAAGACCGTCAATCTCTCCGCGAAGAATGGCATCACGCAGAGCGAAAGCGGCAGCATAAAGAGCAATACGCTGAGCGTAAAGTCGGATGGTGCGGTCAGTCTCCTCGGCACGCAGAACAGATTCCCTGTTCTTACGATGGCGGGGCTCTCCGGCGATATGGTCGGCGGCAGCGTCCACATTGTGAATACGGGCGCGATGACGGTGGCGGATCTTGCAGCAGCAGGCAACGTCACCATCATGCAGAAAGGCGCGCTGACAACCGGCGCCGTCAAGACGGTGAAGGCGGGTGCTGCGACGGGCGACGTGCGCCTGCATACCGATGATAAACTCACGGTGCGGGGCGACATGGATGCCGCAGGCAGCGCAGAGCTGACAGCGGATAAAGACATCGCTGTTGACGGCGCAGTGACGACCGGCGGCGACCTCAAGGCGCGTGCAAAGAATGATCTTACCGTGAATGGCGCAATATCGTCGCACGGCATGACGCAGATCGACGCGGGTCACGATGCCAAATTCAATGGCAACCTGACCTCGGATAAGGATCTTACGATTCTTGCGAAGAACAACATCGTGACGAAGGAGGGAGCAAATCTCTATACCAAAGAAAACGGCAGACTGAAAGCCCATGCGGCAGAGCTTGGCGGCGATGTTCGTGCGGACGGCACGCTGACGATTGAGACCGATGAGCGACTCGCGGTAAAGAATGTCATGGCAGGAGGCGCGGCGACGCTGAACGCAGGTACGAACCTCACGGCGCAGAATGTGTCGGCAGGAGGTGTGGCAACACTCCATGCGGGCACTGACCTCACGGCGCAGAATGTGTCGGCGGGCGGCAAGGCGGAGCTGACAGCAGGTCATGATGCAGCGATAAACGGCACAGTGACGACCGGCGGCGACCTCACGGCGCACGCGATCAACGATCTCACGGTGCGCGGCGCCATACTCTCGCACGGCATGGCGCAGATCGACGCGGGTCATGACGTAGTGATTGACGGCACAGTGACGACGGACGGCGACCTCACGGCGCGTGCAACCAACGATCTTACCGTAAATGGCGCAATATCGTCGCATGGTATGACGCAGATCGACGCGGGTCACGATGCCAAATTCAATGGCAACCTGACCTCGGATAAGGATCTTACGATTCTTGCGAAGAACAACATCATAACGAAGGAGGGAGCAACGCTCTACACGAAGGCGGACGGTCGGCTCAAAGCCCACAGCGCAGAGCTTGGCGGCGATGTTCGTGCGGACGGCACGCTGACGATTGAGACCGATGAGCGACTCGCGGTAAAGAATGTCATGGCAGGAGGTGTGGCGACGCTCAATGCGGGCACTGACCTCACGGCGCAGAACGTGTCGGCGGGCAAGGATGCCGCACTGACGGCAGGAAAGAACCTGTCCGTGCGTGACGTTACGGCGGGCGGTGCGGCGACGCTGAACGCGGGTACGAACCTTACGGCACAGAATGTGAAAGCGGGAGGTGCGGCAACACTCCATGCGGGTACTGACCTCACGGCGCAGAATGTGTCGGCGGGCGGCAAGGCGGAGCTGACAGCGGGTCATGATGCAGCGATAAACGGCACAGTGACGACCGGCGGCGACCTCACGGCGCGCGCGATCAACGATCTCACGGTGCGCGGCGCCATACTCTCGCACGGCATGGCGCAGATCGACGCGGGTCATGACGCAGCGATTGACGGCACAGTGACGACGGACGGCGACCTCAAGGCGCATGCAACCAACGATCTTACCGTAAATGGCGCAATATCGTCGCATGGCATGACGCAGATCGACGCGGGTCACGATGCCAAATTCAATGGCAACCTGACCTCGGATAAGGATCTTACGATTCTTGCGAAGAACAACATCATAACGAAGGAGGGAGCAACGCTCTACACGAAGGCGGACGGTCGGCTCAAAGCCCATGCGGCAGAGCTTGGCGGCGATGTTCGTGCGGATGGCACGCTGACGATTGAAACCGACGATACATTGACGGCAAAGAATGTCACGGCAGGAAAAGCGGCAACGCTCAAAGCCGGTACTGACCTCAAGGCAGCGAATGTGACGGCAGAAGAGGCGGCAACGCTGAACGCAGGTACGAATCTCACGGCACAGAATGTGTCGGCAGGAGGTACGGCGACGCTGAACGCCGGCACACAGATCACTGCACAGAACGTCACGGCGGGCGGCAAGGCGACTCTGACCGCGGGGACATCCCTCAAGGCAAATGATGTCAAAGCAGGCGGCGCAGCCGACCTTCATTCCCAAAAGGAGATGGAGACGGGCAGCATTTCCGCTGACACCGTAAAACTCCGTGCTGAGGACGGCGACATCCACAGCCACGGCGCAGTCCATGCGAGCAAGGAGGCCTCCGTCTCCACAGGGACACAGGGCACAATCAAACTCGAGAAAGGACTGACGGCGGGCAAGGATATTACCTTCGCCACAAAGAACGGCGATATGCTCTTTGGCGGCGATATTCACAGCACAGGAGGAAACATCAAAGCGACGGTTGCCACCAAGGGCGACATCAAGCAGATCGGCGATGCAAAAGTCTCCGTGAAAGCCGATGCCAAGGGAATCGGCAACGTCACCATCACGAACAGCGGCGAAGGCGATGTTGACCTGCATCGCATCTACGCAGACCGCGATGTCCGCGTCGGCCTTGCACACGGCAACATCCATGTCTATGAGATCAACGGCGCGCTTGTCGCCGTCATGCTGAAAGACGAGAGCAAGAAGATGAACCTCGAAAACATCATTGCGGAACGCCGCATGATCGTTCAGGGGGCGGATATGAATCTTGATAACGTCCGTGTTCGCGAGGGAGCGGATGGAATGCTCTCCATCGAACCGAGCGGTGCGCGTGACGATCGGCCGATTGACAATTTCACAATGGGCAATCTCGATCTGGGCGGCAGCGCAGGCGTTCGCTTTGAGCGGCTGTGGGCGAACAAAGCAAAATTCAAGATATCCGGCGGCAGGGTGCGCTTTGACAAACTCTTTATCGAGGGCAGGGCGGACATTTCCTACGCAGGACAGGAGACGAGCATCTACGGCACGCCGCCGCAGATCGACGGCAACCCCGTGACCTACTGGAATGATGTCAACAGGAACAACCCGCGCTCCAACCTGGATGCGTGGCGCGGCTCTGATGCACAGGGGTGGATGCACATCTTCTTCACGGGACCGAACCGGCAGGAGAGCAACGGCAATCTGCTTGCGCTTTCGAACTATCGCTTCGTTTATTCGCAGCGGGAGAATTTGGTTGACTTCATGGGTCGTGCATTGCGGCAGAATATGGATGCCGCGCTTGGCGGACTGCGTGTCTCTGCGACGGACGGCAAGGCGCTCGCCATGCAGGAGCAGGCGGAAAATGCAGATATGTCGGCAGAAAACGCAAAGGAGGATGCAATTACCGTAGAGATGTAAACGGGCTATAGGATGGGGCTGTTGCGCGAAGTTGAAAAACCTCGTGCGGCAGCCCCTGTTTTTTATAAAAAACACAAGAAAAGTTCGTAAGATTTTGATGCAGGAGAGAGGAAAAGAAGGAAAGGACGGCGAATATCTATTTATGTTCTTTAGTGTTTTGTTATGCCCCGATGGTTCTGCCGCAGGTGGGAGACAGGGGTGTTTATGGGATGCCGAGGGGGCTTCCCATGGAGGAGGGGACGTTACATGGCAGTGACAGACAAAGGTTTTGGCGCATACGATGTACGCGGTATCTATCCCGACGAGGTGAACGAGGAGCTCGCTTACCGCGTTGGACGCAGTTTCCCCACGCTGTTCGGCGCGAAGAAGGTTGCGATCGGACATGACATCCGTCTCTCGGGACCCGCGATCCGCGATGCGCTCGCAAAGGGGCTCACGGAGGCGGGCTGCGATGTTGTCGACATCGGGCAGTGCGGCACGGAGATGATCTACTTCGCGACGGCACATCTCGGCCTTGGCGGCGGTATCATGATTACGGCGAGCCACAATCCGAAGCAGTACAACGGCATGAAGTTCGTGCGCGAAGAGTCGCGTCCGATCTCGAGCGATACGGGGCTGAAGGACATTGCGGCGATGGCGGTCGGTGAGACCTATCCTGCACCCGCAGCGACGCCCGGCAAGATCGAGCAGGTGGACATACTCGATGAGTATGTGAAGCACATCCTCACCTATGTCGATGTGAGCAAACTAAAGCCGTACAAGATCGTCGTCAACACGGGCAACGGCGCGGCAGGTCCCATCATCAACGCAATGGAGAAGTTCCTGCCCTTCGAGCTCGTCAAGGTCTACAACGAGCCGGACGGCAATTTCCCGAACGGCGTGCCGAACCCGATCCTGCAGGAGAACCGCGAGGCGACGGCAAAGGTCGTGCGCGAGACGGGCGCGGATTTCGGCGTGGCATGGGACGGCGACTTCGACCGCTGCTTCCTCTTTGACGAAAAGGGCGGCTTCATCGAGGGCTACTACATGGTCGGCTTCCTCTCGGAGGCGTTCCTCAAGAAGAACAAGGGGGCAAGCGTGATCTACGATCCGCGCCTCGTCTGGAACACGATTGAGATTGCGGAGAGTCTCGGCGGCAAGCCCGTCATGTGCAAGAGCGGCCACGCATTCATCAAGGACAAGATGCGCGAGGTCAATGCGATCTACGGCGGCGAGATGAGCGCACATCACTATTTCCGCGATTTCTCCTACTGCGACAGCGGTCAGATTCCGTGGCTGCTCGTGGCGGAGCTGATGAGTGCATCGGGCGGCAAGACGCTCTCCGAGCTGATGAAGGCGCGCATGGATCGCTTCCCAACCTCGGGTGAGGTCAACAGCAAGGTCGCGGACGCAAAGGCGGTCATGGACCGCATCGAGGCGAAGTACGGTGCGAGCGGCAAGGTGACAAAGGTGGACGGCCTCTCGATTGAGTTCGACAAATGGCGCTTTAACCTGCGCATGTCGAACACGGAGCCGGTCATCCGTCTGAACGTTGAAACGCGGCAGGATGAGGCGTTGCTCAAGGAGAAGACGGACGAGCTGCTGGCAGAGATTCGTGCCTAAGAGTTCTGGTACAGGAAGGAGTTTTTGATGAGTCTTGTACTGAAATCCGGATTTACATTTGACTATGACAATCTCTACGGCGAGGGCAAGGTGACGGACGCCGACCTCGCATTCTACGCAGAGGATCTCAAGAAGGCGCATGAGGCGATGAAGGTCATGCGCGAAAAGGGCTTTATCCGTGCGCATCTCTCGAAGGACGGCGAGCCGGAGAAGGTGCTGTTCTCACAGACGCCCTACATCGAGGAGGGGCATATCAACTCGCCCTCGTCGATTGCGCGGCTGAAGGAGCTCGGCAAGCACGTGCAGGAGAACACGGATGTCGTGATCTCGCTCGGCATCGGCGGCTCGTTCCTCGGGAACAAGGTGCTGTTCGATGTGCACTGCGGCGAACTCTGGAACTCGCTCTCGAACGAGCAGCGCGACAACTATCCGCGCATCTATTTCAGCGGCAACAATATTGACCCGCGCCGCACGGGCGACATCATCAACCATCTGAGGGATGTCGCGCAGATCAAGAAGAAGAACGGGGCAGGGCCGCTGCGCATCATGCTCCTCGTCATCTCGAAGTCGGGCGGCACGCTCGACACGATGTCCAACTTCATGGTCATGTACGATGAGTTCATGAAGGCGGACAACGTCGAGGTCGAGGTGGTCGCTGTCACTGACCCGAACGAGGAGAAGCCAACGCTGCTCAAGAAGCTCGCGATGGACATGGGCTGGAAGCAGTTCGCCGTGCCGGACGGCGTGGGCGGACGCTTCACGGTCTTCACCGAGGTCGGGCTCACGCTCGCCGCGTGCATCGGCTTTGACATCGAGAGCTTCCTCGCGGGTGCACGTGACATGGATGCGGCGTGCCAAAGCGACGATCTCTGGCAGAATCCCGCCATGCTCAATGCTGCGCTGAAATTTGCGGCATCGGAGAAGCACGGGCGCGACATCGAGATCATGATGCCCTACGGTGACTATCTGAAATCCGTCTCCGAGTGGTACATCCAGCTGCTCGCCGAGTCGCTCGGCAAGCAGTTCAACAAGGAGGGCAAGGAAGTCTGCTACGGGCGTACGCCTGTCGTTGCGGTCGGTACGACGGATATGCACGCGCAGACGCAGCAGCATCAGGAGGGCAAGCTCAACAAGGTCGTGCAGTTCATCCGCATCGACAAGTGGGCGGACGATCTCGTGATTCCGAACGCATTCCCCGAGGTCAAGAAGCTCGCGGATATTGCGGGTGTCACGATGGGGGCGGCGCTCGAGGTTGCACGTCAGTCGAACGCGGACGCACTCGCGTCGAACAAGCGCTACAGTGCGGTCTTTGCGTTGCCGGAGCTGACGCCGTATCATCTCGGCGAGCTGCTCTATCTGCTCGCGATGTCCATTGCCTACGAGGGCGAACTCGCGGATGTGGACGCATTCGATCAGCCGGGCGTGGAGGCGTACAAGCGCATCATGGGACCGAAGCTCCAGGCGTTGAAGGGATAAATTTTCGGAGGCAAATGTCTTCATGAGGGGAGGGGCTGCTGCGGCAGTCCCTTTCTATGTTTAGGAGGTTCTTGTGATCGACACGTGGCGCACATATCTCGGCGAACTGTCTGCACGGCAGCTGGCGCTCATCGGCGCAGCCCTCCTGCTCGCCGTCAGTGGCACTGCGCTCCTGTGGACAGATGAGCCGGAGACTGTCGTCACACTCCGAGAGGAGACCTCGCCGCCGCCCGCGCCGGAGATCGCAGG
Source organism: Selenomonas sp. oral taxon 126 (assembly GCF_001683335.1). GTDB lineage: Bacteria > Bacillota > Negativicutes > Selenomonadales > Selenomonadaceae > Centipeda. The sequence goes on along the minus strand of NZ_CP016201.1, from coordinate 134,342 downwards.
ACTCTCGGCAGCGGCGCAGAAAATGTCGCTACGCAATCCGTTTTCGTATGCGCATGAGACGCTTGCGGAGACAACCCCACCCGTGGAAAACGCCAAGGGCGACGTACAGCCGCCGGTGCAGCCTGCTTCACTGGCACAGCTTCCGTCCACATCTGCAAGCACTCCTCCCGCACACCCTCCGGAGCCGCTCGTCCTGCGCGGCGTGGTGACGGATGCGAACGGTGTGCGTATCGCCATCCTCGCCAAGGGGACGGAGAGTGCGGCGCTCGCCGTCGGGGAGACATGGCAGGGGCATACACTCCGAGAACTGACGGATCGATCCGCAACGCTCGATGCAGCATCGGGTAGCATTACAGTGACAAGGGAGTAGAACTGTATGAAACGATGGATGATGACGGCTGCGCTCCTGTGGATGCTGTTCCTGCCACTGCCTGCCGCCGCAGCACCTGTGACGATCGACGTGACAGCCGGCGATGTGCGTTCCGTTCTGCTCGCCGTTGCGCGCATGGCGAATCTTCCGCTCATCATCGACGACGCTGTGACGGGCTCGGTGACGGCACATCTGACGGGCGAGGGGGAGGAGGTGCTGCGCCTCATTGCCGCTGCACGCGGCATCCACATCGAGCAGCACGGGGCTGTCTTCCTTGCACTTTCCGCAGACGTGCGCACGGAGAACCGGCGCGTCCACTCCTATATCGTGCGCTATGCTGACCCCGAGGAATTGGCACATGCTGTAAATTTATCCCTGACGGGTGAAGGAAAACGGGCAATAGTGTCGAAAAATAATGAAGAGAGATTGAATGAGGGCTCAGATTCTGATACACAGCGCCGCGTGCTCGTCGATCGGGCAACGAATACGCTTCTCTTTTACGGGACGGAATCTGAGGCTCTTTCCGTGCGCGAAATCATCTCCGCACTCGATGTCGCTCCGCAGCAGGTATCGCTCGAGGCTCGTGTCATCGCCATCTCAAAGCAGGCGGCGAAGGAGCTCGGCGTCGACTGGTCGTGGTCGAGTATCCCGCAGTATCCGAAAACCGAACGCGGCACTGACGGGCATTGGCAGGTCGGCGAGCGCAATACGGGGATGGGCGGAACGAATACACCGGGGATCATCCGTTTTGGCAGAGGACCCGAGGGCGTTCCCTTCGAGTTCTACTACTCTGCGGCGATTCGCGCACTCATCACGGACGGTAGGGCAAAGATGCTCGCGCGTCCGAACATCACCACGGTGCAGGGGCATGAGGCGCTCATCAACATTGGCGCGGAGGTGCCTGTGCCGCGCACGACGACCTCGAACACTGTCACAACGACGGGCATCGACTACCGCGAGGCGGGGATCATCCTGCGCTATACGCCGCGTGTCACCGAAGACGGCAACATTGTTGCGCGCGTGCATACGGAGGTCAGTACGCCCGTCTACGTCGAGGATCTCAAGGCATACCGCTTTCAAAAGCGGAGTGCAGATACAACCGTTCGTCTGAAAGATGGTGAAACCATGGTGATCGGCGGGCTCATCGACAGCGACGAATCACGCTCGCTTTCAAAGATACCGTTTCTCGGCGACATACCCATACTCGGCGCGTTCTTCCGCTCCGTGCGGACGAGCAAGACCGAGACCGAACTTATGATTTTTCTCACAGCCCACGTGTTGGATGAAGAATAGATATACATAGCAGGATGCATGGAAAAGAGGAGATGTCAGTGGCAATCAGGATATTACTTGCAGACGATCACGCACTCTTGCGGCAGGGGATCAAGCGCGTGCTGAACTTCGAGGATGATCTCGAGGTGGTCGGTGAAGCCGAGGACGGTCAGGAAGCCCTCGCGCGCACGCTTATGCTCAAGCCCGACATCCTCCTTCTCGACATCAACATGCCGGGGCTGACAGGACTCGATGTCACGAAGCAGCTGAAACAGGCGCGCTCGCGTACGAAGATCATTGCGCTCACGATCCACGACAGCGACAACTACGTCCTCGAACTTCTGAAGAATGGCGCGCTCGGCTACCTGCTGAAGGATGTCGAGCCAAACGTCCTCATCAAGGCAATCCACATGGTCAACGAGGGCAATCCCTTCGTCTATCCGAAGCTCGCAGAGCGGCTTTTCGGCAGTGCGGCGGTCTACGGCGATGTCAGCCGCATGGCAAAGGAAATCTGGGACGAGAGCCGCGGCGAACGCCTCACCCCGCGTGAGATGGACGTGCTCGGCTGCATTGCGAAGGGGCTCTCGAATCAGGATATCGGAAAGGCTTTGGGACTTAGCGAAAAGACCGTCAAGAACCACCTGACGAGCATCTTCCACAAGCTCAAGGTCAACGACCGCACACAGGCGCTTGTCTACGTGCTCAAGAACAAGATTGTTACGTTGGAGTAATACAAAACGGCTCGCACGCGATGATGATGCGAGCCGTTTCTGTTGGACAGAAGGACAAAATGTATACCAGACTCAGTCAGAAAGCGACCAAGGCATATTACAAGCAAATCGATGAAATAAATTATCATTTGTCGATAAAAAAGGAACGTGCTATAATATCCGGCATGAGGTGAAATTTATGCTGGAAATTTTCCAAGGCTTGATGATACCGTTCATCGGAACGGCACTCGGTGCGGCCTGCGTCTTCTTTCTCAAGGGCGCGCTGAACCGCAATGTGCAGCGCGGGCTGACGGGCTTTGCTGCGGGCGTGATGGTCGCGGCGTCGATTTGGAGTCTCCTGATCCCCGCGATGGAGGGCTCTGCGGAGATGGGGCAGCTTGCGTTTGTACCTGCCGTTGTGGGCTTTTGGGCAGGGACACTCTTCCTCCTTGCGCTTGATCACATCATCCCGCATCTGCACATGAATGCAAAGAAAGCGGAGGGACCGCACAGCCGCCTCTCGCGAACGACGATGCTCTGCCTTGCAGTGACACTCCACAACATCCCCGAGGGGATGGCGGTCGGCGCGATCTATGCGGGCTGGCTGAGCGGCAGTGAGGGCATTACGCTCGGCGCGGCGCTCGCGCTCTCACTGGGCATTGCGATTCAGAACTTCCCCGAGGGCGCGATCATCTCCATGCCGCTGCGTGCAGCGGGAATGGGGAAGTGGCGCGCATTCGGCGGCGGTGTCCTCTCGGGGGCGGTCGAGCCGATCGGCGGTGCGCTCACGGTTCTTGCAACGGCGCTCATCGTGCCGATTCTGCCCTACGCGCTCGCGTTTGCCGCAGGCGCAATGCTCTACGTTGTTGTTGAGGAGCTGATTCCGGAGATGAGTGAGGGCGCGCACTCGGATGTGGGTGTCATTTCGTTTGCGGCGGGCTTCTCGCTCATGATGATGCTCGACGTTGCACTCGGATGAAAAAAGAATACAGAAAAAGAGCCGTTGGCGGGGTGCCAAGCGGCTCTTTTTCCTGGAAAGGGATGCGCGCAGGTCGGGAAAAACCTGCGGCTTGAGAAATGGGATGTAAGGGTTATTTGCCTTACAATGAGGAACGCAGGGAGACGTTCCTATAGAGGGATGATCAACGGGGGAAAATGTCGGGGAGGACGTTTCGTGTTCCCCGTTGATATCTGTATTATATCATATTATTTTTGAAAATTTTGTAACCCAAGTCACACAATACAAAAAAAGATATATTAAGAATGAAAAAATCTCGAAAAGGTTTTGGATTGCAGAGGACGATCGCGTTTCTTGAAAAATTCTCAGAAATATCTCAGATCAGACTGTCTGTGCGCGCCTCCTGCATTGCTTTTTGAGAAAAAAAATCGTATAATAGCGAGAAGGAGAATACGCTCTATGGAGCGGCGTATTCGGAGGGGATGCTCCCTTTGTTTGGTGATGAGGAGGAATATTCATGCGTGATTACTTAAGAATCGCTCAGGTTATCGGTCGTGAGATCATCGACTCGCGCGGCAATCCGACCGTTGAGGCGGAGGTTGTGCTCGAGGACGGCACGATCGGCCGTGGTGCGTCCCCGTCGGGCGCGTCCACGGGTGAGTTCGAGGCGCTCGAGCTGCGTGACGGCGACAAGTCGAAGTTCGGCGGCAAGGGTGTCTCCAAGGCTGTTGAGAACGTAAACGAGAAGATTGCGCCCGCCCTCATCGGCATTGAGGCGAGCGACATCTATGCAGTCGATCAGGCGATGTTCGATGTGGATGGCACGAAGGATAAGTCCAAGCTCGGCGCGAATGCGATCCTCGCGGTCTCGATTGCAGCGTCGGATGCAGCAGCAAAGTCCGAGGATATCCCGCTCTATCGCTTCCTCGGCGGTCTGCAGGCGAACGTCCTGCCCGTACCAATGATGAATATCCTGAACGGCGGCGCGCACGCGACGAACTCTGTGGATACGCAGGAGTTCATGATTATGCCCGCAGGTGCTCCGACGTTCCGCGAGGCGTTGCGCTGGTCGACTGAGGTGTTCCACTCCCTCCAGTCCCTTCTCAAGAAGGAAGGCAAGACGACGGCGGTTGGCGACGAGGGCGGCTTTGCGCCTGACCTCGATTCCGATGAGGACACGATCGAGCACATCCTGAAGGCAATCGAGAATGCCGGCTACAAGCCCGGCGCGGACTTCGTCCTTGCGATGGATGCGGCGTCCTCCGAGTGGAAAGATAAGGAAAAGGGCAAGGGATTCTACCATCAGCCGAAGTCCGGCAAGAAGTTCACGTCCGATGACCTCATCAAGCATTGGGAGTCCCTCGTCGATCAGTTCCCGATCTACTCGATCGAGGATGGTCTCGATGAGGAGGACTGGGACGGCTGGAAGGCGATGACGGCGGCACTCGGCCACAAGGTTCAGCTTGTCGGCGATGACCTCTTCGTCACGAATACGGAGCGTCTGAAGAAGGGCATCGAGCTCGGCGCGGGCAACTCCATCCTCATCAAGCTCAACCAGATCGGCTCTGTTTCCGAGACACTTGAGGCAATCAAGATGGCGCACAAGGCGGGCTATACGGCGGTTACGTCGCATCGTTCGGGCGAGACCGAGGACACGACGATTGCCGATCTCGCGGTTGCACTCAACACGGGGCAGATCAAGACGGGTGCACCGTCCCGCTCTGAGCGCGTTGCAAAGTACAACCAGCTCCTCCGCATCGAGGAAGAGCTCGGCGGCAGCGCAATCTATCCGGGCAAGCGCGCGTTCAACTTCACGAAGTAAGTTGTTCTGCTACGAACCTAAAAATCCCCCGCTGCGGCGGGGGATTTTTAGGTTCGCGTGGGATACGCCACAGATCAAAGCACTTCCACAATCTCCACAGCAGACTTGCGCTGCGTATGGCGGGGGGAGGGGACGCCCTTCTCTGTGGCATAGCCGATGGGGAAGATGGCGATGAGGTCATAGTCTGCCATCTGAGGGAATGCCTCCTTGAGTTTCGGCGCATCGAAATGCCCGACCCATGTCGAGCGCAACCCCTCGTTGTGAATCGCGAGCATGATGTAGGTCGCGACGATGGAGGCGTCCACGTCGGCGAAGTTCCGCCCGTCGTAGGGGCGCACCCATGCGTCCTCACGCTTGCCGCCGACGACGAGGAAGACGCCCGCGCCGAAGGTGTAGTTCGTAGTCTCCGCGAGTCTTGCGCGCGCCTCGGGACTCTCGACTGCCCAGATCTTGAACGGCTGTTTGTTGACAGCCGTCGGTGCGACGCGCGCCGCCTCGATGATGCGATCCATTGCCGCGTGCGGAATCTCCGCATCCGAGAGTGCGCGGCAGGAGAACCGCTCCTGAATGAGCTCATTGAATTCCATTGTATTTCCTCCTCCTATGGTTTCTTTTTAAAGTATAACATAAATCGCAGGAAGAGGCGGGATTTTTTGGAACATTGGGCTGATATGGAGGAAATAGAATGTGCGCAACGAATTACTATCAGTGCAAATGTATTTCAGATGAGGGGGAATTTCCTATGAAAGCATTCATGACAGCAACGATGACGGCGGCTGTCCTTGCCGCAGGCGGTGCATTTTTGCCGTCGGCAGAGGCTGCGGGCGTATTCTTTGCGGATGCACCCGTTGTTTCACCCGCCGTGACAGAGCCCACGGCTGCGCCCGGCACGCGCCCTGTAATCTACATCCCGGGGCAGATCACGACGCCGTACATTGACCGCGACCTCACGACAGATGAGAATATGTTCTTTCTCGCCATCGAGAAGGCGGATTACAATACGATGCAGCTGATGCTCGACAAGGGCGTCGATATCAACGCCTACTACAGGAGAAAGGACACGACACCTCTTGGACGTGCGATGTACATGAACAATCGCACGACAATCCAGTTCCTTCTCGAGCGCGGCGCAGATGTGCAGGGCTATGTCTTCGATCGCGGAGAAAACCACACGCACTCCTATCTCGTGGCAGCAGCGGATAAGGGCGATCTCGCGCTCGTCCAATATCTGCACAACTGGGGGGCGGATATCAATGGGCTTTCGTGGAGCTATGGTTACGGCTTTTACAACGCACTCTTTACCCTCGGTACATCGTCCGATGATCTCAATGTCATGCGCTATCTGATCGCACAGGGCATCAATGTGAATTATGTGACAAGCAACGGCGGTACAACGCCGCTCACCTACTTTGCACAGATGTATATTTCGGCGGGTGAGCGTCAAAATATCCTCAAAATGCTGCTCGATGCGGGCGCAGATCCTGCGGTTCGTGATGCGTCGGGCAAGACGGCGGTGGACTACTGCATCGCCCGCAACGATCTTGACAGCGCGCGCTTCCTCCAGACATACGTTAGGCAGTAATGATGCGAAAAACAGCAAGCTCTCTTATCGTAGCTCTTGTGATCGCGGGGAGTGTCTTTTTCCCGCCCGCGCGCGCGGAGGCGATTGACGCGTGGGGGATTGCGGCGCAGGCACTTGGCGTGCTTGGTGCATATCATTCGGCGCTCGGCGCGGTGCTTGCACTTGGCAACGATGTTCATGCGCAGGAGGAGAGCCGCCGGCAGGACATCGCGGAGAATGGGCACGCGCGGAATGAGAGCGACATAGAACTCGTGGACGGCATTATGGAGCGGCTCGTACGGGACGGCGACTATGTGCTGCGCGTGAATTCGCTGCCCTTTACATGGGCGGTCACGGACAGCCCCGTCTTCAACGCCGCCTGCTATCCGACGGACTATGTGACAATCAATCGCGGGCTCATCCGCGGGCTGAACGGAAATGTGGACGAGCTCGCCGCCGTGCTCGGGCACGAGATGACGCACGGCATCCGTCAGCACAGCGCGCACAACTACGCGCAGGCGGCGGCGCAGTTCTACGGCATGAGCTTCCTCAATATGAATTTCGGTCTCATGGACTGGAACAAGCTGAACGCGCTCGTCGGTTACTCCGTCGCGAAGAATGTCACGCTGCCCACGGAGTACGAGGCGGATGAGGGCGGCTTCCGCATCATGACGAGTGCGGGCTTCAACCCCGGCGGCGGGGCGGCGGCGATGGCGCGCATGGGCTATTATCTGACCTATGTGACGCAGGAGATCGGGGAGTATCAGGATCCGACGCAGAAGGATCTGCCGCAGGACGATTTCTCCGACCATCCCGCGACGGAGCGGCGCGAGGTGAAGCTCGCGCAGTTCATGACGGACTACAGTGCGGGGCATGTGACGGTCACTGACCGCAAGACGGTCTGCATCGACGGGACGCCGCTCCTCACGGTTACATGGACAGATGAGGAGTACGACAACAGCCCCGAGAATGCCTATCTCGTCGCGGGTGCACTTGCACGCGCCTTTCATGACTATGATCGGGCGGAGGACTGGGGGCTTGCCCTTACGCGGGACGGCGGCGCGACGCTCGGCGGCGATGCGCGCGTGAACGAGCTGCTCGTGCACTTTCTTGCAAAGGAGCGGGCGGGGGCGCAGCTTATTTCGCTTGTTCATGCGGCATATGCGAGCGAGGCGGAAACGGGTGCACGCGAGAAGCTGCGTGCAGAGGAGAAGGCGCGTGCGGATGCACGGGCGGCAGAGCGCAGCGAGGTCGAGAATGCCGATGCAAAGGCGATCAAGAAGATGCGTGAGAACAGTGACGCGTACAGCGACTACGGCGACAGTCAGCGGGCGCTCGCGCTGATGGAGCGCGTCTTTGCCTCAGAGCACGATGACAGCCGTGCGCAGAGCTTCGTCATCCGTGCACGTGCGTATGCTGTGCAGGGCGACGCGGCACAGGCACTCGCGGATGCCGATCACGGCGTTGCGGAGGATCCGAAGGATGTCTACACATGGCTGAACCGCTCGGATGTGCGCCGTATGCTCGGCGACCGCACGGGTGCGCTCTCGGATGCATTGAAGGCGATTGAGGTGGACGCGAAGAATCCGTACGGCTATCTGATTGCCGCCGAGCTCTATGATGAGATGGGGGAGAAGGCACAGGCGCAGGAGTATTTCAAGAAGCTCTATGCAGTCGAAAAGGATGCCTTGGGGCGCATTCCGGACGAGTATCTCGAGGCGGTCGATAGGCGCGCCTACGAGAAGCGGATGAAGGAGAAAAAGAAGGCGCGTGAGGCACGGGAGAAGGAAATTCGCGAAAAGCTGCAAGAAAAAAGCCGCCCGACGGACGGCAATACAGAGTAACAGGGGCGCGCGACAACCGTGCCGATCTGGAAGAAGGTCATCGCCAGTCCCGCCTCGACATCGCCGCCGCCGTACTCCGTCATAATGACGATCGGCAGCGCCGCAATCATTGCATACTGCGTGATGTAGATGAGGAAATTGCTCAGACTCATGCCGAGAAATTCCACTGTCCAGAGCGCTTCGCCCTTTGTACTGTTCATGCGTTCCCTTTCCCTTCCTGTTTCGATAACGTGTGACCCAATATACTACGATTCGTCCCTCCTGTAAAGGAAGCAGCACTTGCTTTTTTTCATTCCTGTGATAGAATGGCAGGAGTTTTTCGGAGCACCTGGGGGATGGTGCTCCTGTTTTGGAGGAATGGGAATGACGGATATCGGAACAACGGCGGACGGTGCAGGAAAGCACGCAATCGGCAATCGTGAAGCGCACGCAACGCGTGCCATCTTCTTTGTCAGCGGCTTTGGCGCGGCATCGTGGGCACCGCTCGTGCCTGTTCTGCGTGAGCGCCTCGTAATCGGGGATGATCTTCTGGGGCTGCTCCTCCTCTGTATCGGAATTGGGTCAATCGTCACCATGCCGCTTGCGGGAACGCTTGCTGAGCGCATCGGATGTAGGCGCGTGCTGATCGTGGGGGCAGTCCTCTATGCGGTGAGCCTTCTCTCTATCTGCTTTGTAGACTCCTTCCGGGTCGCTGTTCCCGTCATTTTCCTCTTCGGCGGACTGATGGGCTGTGTCGATGTTGTCATGAATATTGCGGCGGTCATCGTGGAGCAGGGGATCGGGCGGCGCATCATGAGCGGCATGCATGCCTTTTGGAGTCTCGGCGGCTTCGTCGGCGCGGGTCTCTACGGCGTCTGGGTTGGTCTCGTGGGGCTGACGCCGCTTCAGTCAACCCTGATTGCCGCAGCACTCATGCTCACGCTGACGGCTGCGTTCGGCAGGTATCTCATTCCCTATGGCGGGGGCGGTGGCACACTCATCGCCATCCCACGCGGGATTGTCGCTTTCATCGGCGTGGCGGCGTTCATCGCATTCCTCAGTGAGGGCGCGGTTATGGATTGGAGCGGCGTCTACCTCACGGCGGTGCGCGGCATGGATCTCGCGCTGGCGGGCATGGGGTTCTCCGTCTTCTCGGCGGCAATGCTGCTCATGCGCTTCCTCGGCGACCGCACGACGCAGAAGGTCGGTCAGTGTCCCGTCGCCGTGGGCGGCGCACTGCTCACATTCGTCGGCATCCTGCTCGTCATGTTCGCACCCGTGGATGCACTGCTCTATCTCGGCTTCTTTGCCATCGGAATCGGCAGCGCGAACATCGTGCCCGTCTTCTTCTCCCTCATGGGGCGGCAGAACGTTATGCCCGTCGGCACGGCGGTCTCCGCTGTCAGCACCATGGGCTATCTCGGCGTACTCGCAGGCCCTGCCACCATCGGCTTTGTCTCCGCACATACGAGCCTCACGACGGCGTTCGGCATGCTCGCCGCTCTGTGCCTCGTGCAGGCAGCGGTCGGGTTCTACGTCTTCAAAAAAATGGTCTGAGGGGCAACACTTTTCGGACACTCAAAAACGGGGCTGTTGCACAAGTGTTTTGTGCAACAGCCCCGTTTTTTTTCATGGATGAATCGCTTGGACGTTTTGCTTACTGCGCCTTTTCGTATGCGAGCGCGATGAGCGCCATCGTCAGTTCGTACGATTTGCGCAGGGAGGGGATTGGCAGGAACTCGCAGTTCGAGTGGAAGTTGAGTCCGCCTGTGAAATAGTTCGGTGTCAGAATGCCCTTCGTAGAGATGAAGGAACCGTCCGTGCCGCCACGCATTGCGATCGTCTTGGGTGTGATGCCGAGGCGCCGCATCGCCTCGTAGATATGGTCGATCGCCTGTCGGTTGTCGTCTGTTACGGCGTCGGCGATATTGCCGTAGGTGTCCTCCATCCTGCACTCGACGCGGCAGCGCGTCTCCATCTGACGGAGCTTTTCGACGTTCTCCAATATGAGGCGTTTGCGCGCCTCGTAGCGCGCCTTGTCATGGTCGCGGATGTTCAGCTCAACCGTTGCCGTTGTGGGGTTGGAGCGGATTGTCTGGCACCAGATATAGCCCTCGGTTCCCTCCGTGCACTCCGGTGTCTCTCTCCGATCAAAGAGATTGACGAAATCTACGGCGAGCAGGGTCGGATTGACGAGCACGCCCTTCGCACTCATCGGATGCGCGCTCACACCGTGAATTGTGACCTCTGCAGAGCCTGCGTTGAACGTCTCATAGACGACCTCTCCGAGGGCGCAGCAGTCGATCGTGTAGGCATAGTCGACGGGAAACTTCGAAAAGTCCATGTTTTTCGAGCCCCAGAGCCCGCACTCTTCGTCGGGGACAAAGGCGACATAGATATCACCGTGCCACAGCGACGCATCGTCCGTGAGGCTTGCGAGTGCGGTCATGATATTCGCAATCGCCGCCTTGTTGTCCGCGCCGAGGACACTGGTGCCGTCGGTGACGATCAGCTCCTGATCAACGTAGGGGGCGAGCTCGGGATGCTCCGCCGCCCGCATGACGATCTCCTTTTCCGCATGGAGCACAATATCGCCGCCCTCGTAGTGCAGTCGGCGCGGCTTTACGACGGGGCTGAGCGAGACATCGACCGTGTCGATATGTGCGCAGAATCCGATGGCGGGGACGTGCGGCGCATCGGGCGGCAGATTGGCGGGCAGACGCCCCGTCAGGACGCATTTGTCACTCAGTGATACATCTTGGACGCCGAGTTCTTCCAGTTCGCTTTGGAGCAGCCGCGCCATGTCCCACTGCTCCTCGGTGCTCGGCACTGCTTTTCCACCGTTCGCCTTACTCTGTGACGGTATCTTGATGTAGCGGAGAAAGCGCTCGACCAGGGCTTCCTCGATGGCATTCGTTTTCATTTAGGCACCTCCTAGAACATCACGCGCGGGTACACATAGTCTGCCTGGAAGCCCAGTGGGATGTTGAGCCACCAGAAGACGTAGAGCATGATCGTCAGCGTGACGAGCAGCGTGATCGTATACGGCAGCATGAGCGAGCTGAGTGTACCGACCCCCGTATTTTTGTAGTATTTCTGACAGTAGACGATGATGAGCGGATAGAATGCAAACATCGGCGTGCAGACGTTGACGGCAGAATCGCTCACGCGGAATGCCGCCTGTGTCAGCTCAGGCGCAATGCCGACCGCCATCAGCATGGGGACGAAGATCGGCGCGAGGATCGCCCACTTGGCGGAGGCGGATGTGATGATGAGGTTGAGCGCGCCGACAAAGAGGATGATGCCGAAGATCGTCACCTGCGGCGGGAGCGCCAGTGATTTGAGGAATTCGGCGCCCGAAATGGCAATCAGTGCGCCGATGTTGGATGCGCCGAACGCATACATGAACTGTGCGGCAAAGAAATAGAATACGATGAGCTGGATGAGCGTCTTTGTGATCTCCTCCATCGACTGCGTGAAGTCCTTGGAGCTGCGGAACTTCCCGCTGATGATGCCGTAGACGATACCCGTTGCCGCCGCGAGCAGGAAGATGATGGCGACGATGGACTGCATGACCGGTGCCTTGAAGCTGGCGATGTTGCCCGACGGGTCACGCAGGATTGAGTCCTCGGGCAGGAGTGCGAGCACGAGGCCGACGAGCAGGAGCATGAGCACGGCGCTCGCGATGTAGAAGGCGCGGTTCTCCTTTGGCGTTACGGAGAGATCCTGCGCGGGCACGTCGATGTCATCGTCGACAGGACACGCCTTGCGGCACCAAGGTTCCACAACGCGCTCCGTTACCCACCAGCAGCCCGCAATGACGATGAAGGTCGAGCCGAACGCGTAGAAGTAGTTGCACAGCACGTTGACCTCGTAGGTCGGGTCGATGATCTGCGCCGCCATCTGTGTGAATCCCTGAATGACGGGGTCAATCGCCGAGGGCGTATAGTTGGCGGCGAATGCCCCTGCGATGCCTGCGAATGAGGCGCCGATGCCCGCGAGCGGATGCTTTCCCGTCGCGTAGAACATGTATGCCGCAATCGGTATGATAATCATATAGCCGGAGTCCGGTGCGAGGTGACTGAGCATGCCGACCAGGATAACAATGGGGGTGATGAGGCTCTTCGGTGTGATGGAGAGGATCTTCTTTAGCCCCGTATTGATGTAGCCCGATCCATCCGCGATACCGATGCCGAGCGTTGCCACGATGACCATGCCAAGCGGGGGGAATCCCGTGTAGTTCGTCACCATCTTCGTGAGCAGGGTCACGAGTGACGCCGCACTCAGCATATTGGTGATTTCGATGGGCGCGCCCGTCGAGGGATGCACGTAGTCAAAGTGCATCTGTGATAAAATGGCGGATGCAATACAGGTGATGATGAAAGCACAGATGAACAGCATCGTGATATCGGGGATCCGATTGCCCATCCGCTCGATCCAGCCGAGAATTCCACCGACCTCCGGTTTGCTCGGCGGAGCATTGTTTTGTGCTTCGTTCGTCATACATATACCTCCTACAGTATTTTCTGCTCCTATCAATTAAACTGGCAACACCAAATATTTCGACATAAATAAGGAAAATCCTTCTCATGGCATGAGGGCTCAGATGAAAGCCGAGGGAATCGCTGATAAAATGAAGTCCGTCAGATTGGCGCAGATTTTTTCGTCCGAACTAGGAGGCAAACCGGACGCATAGCAAAGGCTATGTAGAGGATTTGCCGACGAAGTACGGGCAAAAAAGATACGCTAAGATGGCGGTGCTGAATTTATCAGTGCTTCCCGAGATGTCCGCAAAAAAAAGACCGCTGTATGAAGAAACACTTCATACAGCGGAACCTTTTCTATGCTTACTGTGCCAGCGCGTTTACCTTCTTGGCAAGACGCGACTTCTTGCGTGCTGCAGCGTTCTTGTGATAGACGTTGTTTGCAGCAGCCTGATCGATGGACTTGTATGCCGCAACGAGGAGGTTTTTCGCCTCGTCTGCGTTGCCGGCTGCAACAGCGTCGTTGACGCTGCGGATGGCGCGGCGGACGCGCGTCTTTTCCGCAACATTGCGGGCACGGCGCTTGGCGTCAGACTTTACACTCAGAATGGATGCCTTGATATTCGGCAAATCGTTCACCCCCTCAACGAAAAATGTACTGCGTTATTCTATCACAGGGCTTTTGAAAATGCAAATTTTTTTTCGCGCACCTGCGCGGAGTGCAGACTCTCTGCGTTGAGGAGGACGAGGGCGGTGGAGGCTGCGTGCCAAAGCGCACCCGTGAAAGGGCTAAGGATGCCCGCTGCGGCAAGCCCGATGCCGATGAAGTTCAGCGTATATCCGAAGACTGCATTCTGCTCGATTTTCTGCCGCACCTGCCGTGCCGTGCGAAGAAGGAGCGGCAGCTGCGAGAGATCGTCGCTTGTGCATAGGATATCTGCATCACCGGCGGGGCTGCCCAGCACGATGTGCAGACAGTTCTCCTCTGATGTGCTGCGCTGCGCCGCTACCTTTTGAACGAGCGCAGTGGATACGGCAAAGGGATCACTGAGCGGGGGAAGCCCTGTCCGTATGTCGCGAATGTCTGCCTGTGCCGCAAGCTGTGCAGCGCCCTTTGCACCTCCGGGCGCGAGAAGTACGGGGTGCATCCCCATGCTGCGCAGTCTTGCAATGAGCTGCGGCACATCACTCTGCATCGTGTCTGCGGGGGCGATTGCCTCCGGCGTAAAGGCGATGTTCTCCATATGGGAGAGGCGTTCCGGCGTCCTGCTTGTCCGTATGCGGATGCCACGCTCTCCGAGGCTGCGGATCGCGGCGGATATTGCCGTCGGCTTTGCGCTGACAAAGGCGTAGGGACTGAATGCGAGGAGCGCGGTGAGGGCGCGGCTCAGATCGCCCGTGCCCCAGTAGATCAGTACGGCAACGCCGAGGACGACAGCGTAAGATTTCAGAAGTGTTTTATTGTTTGATTCGGTGTGCACGGTATGTGATCCTCCGTTTTCATCTTGTGCGGGCAATACACGCGTAAAAAACGAACTTGTTTCAGTTTTGAACATATAGTACAATGGAGGCGTAGAAAACGGAAGAAACACTTCAATGAAAATGTCCGTTATCGGACAAAATGCGCAATGTGTTCATGTGAACGATAGAAGGGAAGTCTATGGAGAGACGACGCAAGAAGACAAGACAGGCAATCCTCGCCGCATTTCAGGAACTCCTCGCGCACAAGCGCTACGAAAATATCATCGTGCAGGAGATCATCGAGGCGGCGGATGTCGGGCGCAGCACGTTCTACACGCATTTCGAGACGAAGGATCTGCTCCTGCGTGCCATGTGTGAGGATATGTTTGCCCATGTGCTTGAGGATGTCACGGACGAGGGCAGTCACGATTTCTCGCGCGACCGTGACAATCCGGCGGTGATTGTCTCCCATATGCTCTACCACATGCAGGATCAGCAGAAGAATATTCGGGGGCTTCTCACTTGTGAGAGCAGGGATCTCTTCCTGCAATACTTTCGCGACAAACTCCGTGAGACGCTGACCGCGCGCGGGCATGCACTCCTACGGGAGCATGCACTTCCCGACGGCTTCCTCATCAACCACATTACAGGCAGTTTCGTGCTGATGGTGGAGTGGTGGATGCAGAATGGCTGCCGCGAGTCCCCCGAGGAGATGGCGGAGATGTACGCGGCACTCATTACGCCAATTTTCAATATAAATAAAGGAATCGCTGATAAAATGAAGTCCGTCAGATTGGCGTAGATTTTTTCGTCCGAACTAGGAGGCAAACCGGACGCATAGCAAGGGCTATGTGGAGGATTTGCCGACGAAGTGCGGGCAAAAAAGATGCGTCAAGATGGCGGTGCTGAATTTATCAGTGCTTCCTAAAGCATGATGAATGGAAAAATTCGGGCTTTATGCAGGAGATTTTTCTTTGTCACCATCTTGATTCGATGGGAAACATAGAGTACAATAATAGTGTGATAAATATAGAAAATGGGAAGTGCAAAAGTCCCTTCTTACTTTATATTTAATTTGAAAAAGCCTGAAACGACAGTGAAAACTTGCAGGAAATTCGGCGTATTTATCGAATTAGTTATGTATCATAAAACGAAGTCAGGGAGGAACAATACGACCAAAATAAGTATGAACTCGTTGAAATCGGCAGGAATACGGCGAAGCGGATGGGTGTACGGCGAGCCCGACCGATTTGCCATTGCATATATGTTGGGGATACCACTCGGTATCTGTGAGGGGAGAAATACCTATGAGAAAAACAGAGTGCTTGGCAATGATTTTGGCAGGCGGACAAGGCAGCCGCCTTGGTGCGCTCACGAAGCGCGTTGCAAAGCCGGCGGTTCCGTTCGGGGGGAAATACCGCATCATTGACTTCCCGCTGAGCAACTGTGTCAACTCCGGCATCGAGAAGGTCGGCGTGCTGACGCAGTATCGCCCGCTGGAACTGAACCAGTACCTCGGCTCGGGCAGCGCTTGGGATCTCGACAAGCGCGACGGGGGGCTCTTTGTCCTGCCGCCCTATGCACGTGAGAAGGGCGCGGAGTGGTATCGCGGCACAGCCGACGCGATCTACCAGAACATCAACTTCATCGACATGGCGGATCCCGACTATGTGCTGATCCTCTCCGGTGACCACATCTATACGATGGACTATGCGTGGATGCTTGAGACGCACAAGAAGAACAAAGCGCAGGCAACCATCGGTGTCTTTGAGGTGCCGTGGGACGAGGCGCCGCGCTTTGGTATTATGAATACGGACGAGAGCGGACGCATTGTCGAGTTTGAGGAAAAGCCGGCGAAGCCGAAGAGCAATCTCGCTTCCATGGGTATTTATATCTTCAATCGGGACTACCTTGCGGAGTATCTGACGGCAGATGCAAAGAGCGAGACCTCGAGCCACGACTTCGGCAAGGACATCATTCCGAAGATGCTCGCCGACGAGGGGCGCCTCTACTCCTATGCCTTCAACGGCTACTGGAAGGACGTGGGCACGATCGAGAGCCTCTGGCAGGCGAACATGGATCTCCTGCAGGATGAGCCGCCGTTCGAACTCTCGGGCAAGTGGCGCATCTATTCGTTCAATCCGTCCATGCCGCCGCAGTTTGTCGGCAAGGAGGCAAAGATCACGCGCTCGATGATCAGCGAGGGCACGATGATCCTCGGCACGGTCGAGCACTCCGTGATCTTCCCTGGCGTACGCGTCGGCAAGGGCGCTGTCGTGCGGAACTCGGTGCTCCTTCCGTCTGCGGTTGTTGCGGACGGCGCGGTCGTCGACTATGCGATTCTCGCACAGCGCGCCGTGATCGAGGAGGGGGCGCAGGTTATCGGTGAGGAGTCGCAGATTACGGTCATCCCGGAGGGGGAGACGGTGACGGCTGCCTCGACCGAACAGCGTGTTGGCTGATTCGCACACAGAGAATGGAGTGAACATACAATGAACAGCGTGATGGGTCTCATCAACCTGCAGGAGGACGGAAGCCTTATTCGGGAACTCGCCGACCGGCGTGCCGTCGAATCCATTCCATTTGCAGGCCGTTACCGCCTCATCGATTTCGCCCTTTCGAGCATGGTCAACTCCGGCATCAACAAGGTGGGCATTATGCTCCCCGATGAGCCACGTTCGGTACTCGATCATCTGCGTTCGGGCAAGGACTGGGATCTGGCGCGCCGCCATGACGGCCTCTTCTATCTGCCGGCCGCCCCGGATGATGCACAGCGTCATAAGGGGGATCTCAAGAATTTCTATCACAATCTGGACTTCATTGAGCACGCCTCCTCGCGCTACATTTTGCTGACGAACGGCAGCTTTGTCTACAATATCGACTTTGCCAAGGTGTTGCGCTTCCATCAGAATACGGGGGCGGACATCACGCTCGTCTCGCATACGACGATCGATGAGAACACGGGCAACAACATCGTGCTCGACACGGCGGAGAACGGTCTCCTCCTCGATATTGCGGAGAAGCCCGTCGCCTATCAGGGCATGAAGGTGTCGATGGGCATCTACCTGATGGACAAGCGCGCATTCGTTGAGATCGTACGCCATGCATACGAACGCGGCGGACTCGACTTCATGCTCGACGGGATCATTCGCCGTGCATCCGACTACACGATGTTCGCCTACGAGCATGACGGCTATATGGCGCATGTGGACTCCATGTCAACCTACTATCGTGCGAATATGGAGATCCTCGATCCCGAGGTCTGGCAGAATCTCTTCATGGGTGAGCGCCCTGTCTACACGAAGATCAAGGACGGCGTGCCTGTGCAGTACAAGGAGACCGCAAAGGTCACAAATTCTCTCATCGCGAACGGCTGCATCGTGCGCGGTGAGGTGGAGAACAGCATCCTGTTCCGCGGGGTAAAGGTGGGCAAGGATGTGAAGATCCGCAATTCGATCATCATGCAGAAATGTGACATTCAGGATGGAGCGCTCGTAGAGAACGTTATCTGCGACAAGAACGTCGTGATTACGGCGGAGAAGTGGCTGAAGGGAGCTGCGGAGTATCCGCTCGTGATCAAGAAGAATATCACGATTTAAAGAAGAGTTTGTTTTGCCGTTAGCGGTTCCTGCCCCGTTCCGACATCCGGAACGGGAGGGACTATAACGGCTTCTTGTTTCTAGGAATTGCTGATAAAATGAAGTACGCCGGATGGGTGCTGAATTTATCAGCGCTTCCCTAATACTTCTTATGGGGATTCCTGCCGCAGGCAGGAAAAGAAGGCTGGGGAAACAAGAGAATGGAAAAGGAGTGGACGATTTGGCACAGAAGGATCAGGTCAACCGACCGACAGGGAAGGCTCTCGAGACGATGAAGAAGATCTTGAAGAGCCGCTTCATCACAACCGCGCATGTTATGTTTGGCCGCGAGGTAGAAGAACTGACGGAGGTCGAGATCTATAAGACGATCGCGGCAACCGCCAAACAGTCCATCTCGGATAATTGGATCAAGACGAATAAGCAGTATGGGGAACGCAAGGAGAAGCAGATCTACTATTTTTCCATCGAATTCCTGCTTGGGCGCCTCTTGAAATCCAATCTTATCAACCTCGGCATTGAGGAGGCCCTGCGGGAAGTCCTCGGCGACTTCAAGCTGAAACTCTCCGATGCCTACGAGGCGGAGCCGGATGCAGGCCTCGGCAACGGCGGCCTCGGCCGCCTTGCGGCGTGTTTCATTGACTCACTCGCGGCGCATCGTCTGCCGGGGCACGGCTGCACGATCCGCTATCAGTACGGGCTCTTCGAGCAGAAGATCGTCGGCGGCAATCAGGTCGAGATTCCCGACAACTGGCTGCGCGACGGCTTTGCGTGGGAGTACCGCAAGCCGGACAAGTCCGTCGATGTCAAATTCGGCGGCAATGCCTATATGCGCGACATGGGGGACGGCAAGCTCGAGCTTGTGCACGAGGACCCGATGATCGTCATGGCAGTGCCGTACGATATGCCGATTGTCGGCTACCACAACGCGACAGTCAATACGCTGCGTATGTGGAATGCGGAGGTCAACCGCGACTTCTCCGACTACGGTATGCTGACGCAGGAGCAGATCCAGCAGCGCAACGACTACCGCAGCTTTGTGGAGTCAATCACGCGCTATCTCTATCCCGACGACAGTACGTTTGAGGGACGCCGTATGCGCCTCATTCAGGAGTATTTCTTCGTCTCCGCCGGCGTACAGAGCATTGTCCGTCACTACAAGAAGACGGGCATGAGCATCTATGACTTCGGCAAGAAGATCGGCATTCACATCAACGACACGCATCCCGCGCTCTGCGTGGCGGAGCTCATGCGCGTCCTCGTCGATGAGGAGGAGCTGACATGGGAGGATGCGTGGGCGATCACGCGAGACACGATCGGCTACACAAACCACACGATCATGCCCGAAGCGCTGGAGACATGGAGCGTGGATATGTTCCGCCCGCTGCTCCCGCGCATCTACATGATTATCGACGAGATCAACCGCCGCCACCTCGAGGAGGTGCGCCGCCGCTATCCGAACAATGAGGACAAGGTGCGTGCGCTCTCCATCATACAGGACGGCGTGATCCACATGGCGCGTCTCTCGATTGTCGGCGGGCACAGCGTCAACGGCGTTGCGAAGATCCATACGGGTATCCTGAAATCCACAACCCTCAAGGATTTTTACGACTATACGCCGCGCAAGTTCAACAACAAGACGAACGGCATCACACATCGCCGCTGGCTCATGGGGGCAAACCCCGAACTCGCGGATCTGATCGACACGATGCTCGGCAGCCGTGAGTGGCATCGCCATCCCGAGAAGATGGACGGACTGCACGACCATGTTGCGGACAAGAACTTCCGCGAGCAGCTCATGAAGATCAAACATCTGCGCCGCGAGGGACTCGCACGCTACATCGAGCAGCACAACGGGGTGAAGCTGAATCCGGATTCGATGTTTGACATCCAGGTCAAGCGCATTCACTCCTACAAGCGGCAGCTGATGAATATTCTGCACATCATGTACCGCTATCACCGTGCGCTCAGTGAACCGGGATTCCTGACGCAGCCTGTGACCTACTTCTTCGGCGGCAAGGCAGCCCCCGGCTACTACATCGCGAAGGAGACGATCCGCCTCATCAATGTCGTTGCTGACCGCATCAACAAGGACAAGCGCGTGAGCGACTTCATGAAGGTCATCTTCATCGAGAACTTCGGTGTGTCCATCGGCGAGCTGGTCTATCCCGCAGCGGATGTCAGCGAGCAGATCTCGACCGCATCGAAGGAGGCCTCGGGCACGGGCAACATGAAGTTCATGATGAACGGCGCGATCACGCTTGGAACGCTCGACGGTGCGAACGTCGAGATCCGCGATGCAGTCGGCAATGACCACTGCGTCATCTTCGGCCTCAAGGCGGAGGAGGTCATGAACTACTATGCGACGGGCGCGTATTCGGCGTGGGATGAGTATCACACGAACGAGAAGGTACGCACGGTGATGAACCAGCTCGTCGACGGCACTTACGGAGATTTCCGTTCGCTGTATGACTATCTCCTGCACGCGAACGATGAATTCTTTATCTTGAAGGACTTCAATGCGTACGACAATGCGCGCATCGAGGTCATGCGGCGGTTCAAGGACAAGGATGGCTGGGCACGCACGGCAGCAATGAACGTCGCGCACTCCGGCGGCTTCTCGTCCGACCGCACGATCGACGAATATGCACGCGAGATCTGGGGCATTCGTCCCGTTATCATCTCGTAGCCATACGGGAGTGCGGTGGATATCCGCACCCTTTACGAGGAAAATACAGGAGGGGATCGTATGAAAACATCTGCACTCAGTGAGTTTGATCTGTACCTCTTTCATCAGGGCACAAACTATCATGCCCAGGAAATGCTCGGCGCTCACTTCATAGAGCAGGACGGCAAAAAGGGCGTCCGCTTTACGGTGTGGGCACCGAATGCGAAGGCGGTCAGTGTCGTCGGCGAGTTCAATGACTGGAACGTCTTCATTCATCCGATGAACCGCATGGATGACGGCGAGATCTGGGAGGTATTCGTCGAGGGGCTCGGCGAGGGCGAGATCTACAAGTACGCCATCGAGCCGCAGTGGGGCGGGCCGCGCATCATGAAGGCGGATCCCTATGGGTTCTATGCCGAGAAGAAGCCGCAGACGGCATCCCGCACCTACGATATGAACCACTATGAGTGGAAGGATGAGGCGTGGCAGAAACGCAAGGCGGAGGAGTCCTCGTATGAGCGTCCCATGCTCACCTACGAGGTGCACGCGGGCTCTTGGCGGCGCACGCTTGAGGGCGACTACCTCTCCTATCGTGAGCTGGCAGATCAGCTCATCAGCTACGTCAAGGACATGAACTACACCCATATCGAGTTCATGCCTCTCTGCGAGCACCCCTATGACGGTTCGTGGGGCTATCAGGCGACGGGCTATTTCGCCGTGACGAGCCGCTACGGCACGCCCGATGACTTCCGCTATCTGGTCGATACGGCGCATCAGAACGGCATCGGCATCATCATGGACTGGGTGCCCGGTCACTTCTGCAAGGATGAGCAGGGGCTGCGCCACTTCGACGGCAAGAACCTCTACGAGTCCGACAATGAGACGCGTGCAGAGAACTGGGAGTGGGGCACGACCAACTTCGATTACGGGCGTACGGAGGTGCAGAGCTTCCTCATCTCGAACGCACTGTTCTGGTTCGAGGAGTTCCACATCGACGGCCTGCGCATCGATGCCGTTGCGAATATGCTCTACCTCAACTACGGGCGCAAGGACGGCGAGTGGCAGCCGAACAAATACGGCGACACGGGCAACCTCGAGGCGATGGACTTCCTGAAGAAGCTCAACGAAACGATCTTCAAGTACCATCCACAGGCGCTGATGATCGCGGAGGAATCGACCTCGTGGCCGCTCATCTCGAAGCCTGTCTACATGGGCGGCATGGGCTTCAACTACAAGTGGAACATGGGCTGGATGAACGACATGCTCTCCTACATGAGCCTTGATCCGATCTATCGCAAGTGGAATCAGGACAAGATCACGTTCTCCCTCATGTATGCGTTCTCCGAGAACTTCGTCCTGCCGCTCTCGCATGACGAGGTCGTGCACGGCAAGTGCTCGCTCATCAGCAAGATGCCGGGCGACTACTGGCAGAAGTTTGCGGGGCTGCGCGGATTCTTCGGCTACTGGATGGCGCATCCGGGCAAGAAGCTGCTCTTCATGGGTGGCGAGTTCGGACACTTCATCGAGTGGAACTTCGACGACAGCATGGACTGGCATCTCGTCGAGCAGTATCCGATGCACACGAAGATGCTCGCCTACTCGAAGGCTCTTAATAAATTCTACGTCGACAACAAGGCACTCTGGCAGGTCGACTTCGACTGGAACGGCTTCCAGTGGATCGACTGCAACGACAGCGAGAACAGCATCATCGCACTCGTCCGTCGCGCCGAGGATCGCAGCGACTTCATCGTCTGCGTGCACAACTTCACGCCCGAGGTGCGTCACGGCTACCGCATCGGTGTGCCGACGAAGGGCACCTATGTCGAGGTCTTCAACTCCGACGAGGAGCAGTACGGCGGCAGCGGCGTGCGCAACACGGGCGATATTGTGAGCGAGGACTATGCGTTCCACGGGCGCGAGCAGTCCATCGTCATCACCGTTCCGCCTCTGGCGACGACGTTCTATCGTCTGAAGCGGCAGAGCGGCGCGGGAACGCCCGTCAGCGAAGTACCTGAGACGGTGGATGCCGTGGCAAAAAAAAAAGCAATGACTTCTAAAACTGCGGATGCAGCAGCAGAGAAGACAGAGGACGAAGCCCCCAAGAAGGCTGCGTCCAAGAAGCGCACTGCTGCGAAATCTGCGGTCGCAGAGGATGCTGTAAAGCCTGCGGCAAAGAAGACGACGCGTGCTGCTGCAAAGACGGAAGCGGCGGAAAAGCCCGCAAAGAAGACCACGGCGAAGAAGACCGCCAAGTCTGAGACGAAGGAGATGGCGGAAGCAGAAAAACCCGTGAAGAAGGCTACGCCGAAGAAGTCTGCCAAGGCAAAGCCTGCGGATGCCGAGAAAAAGGCGGCGAAGCCGGCGGCAAAGGCGACGAAATCCACAGGGATGACGGCAACAAAGAAAAAGCCCGCGCGCAAGACTGCCGCAGAGGCGGAAGACAAGCCAAAGAAAACGCGTGCGGCAAAGGCGTAAGGCACGCTGCACGCATTGAATAGGAGAATGACGAAAGCTGCGAAACACAGTATGATAAACTCGCGGGGGATGGTTACGGCATCCCTCCGCGAGATAAAGGAGGATATTGGGATGAAGGTACTTTATGTAGCATCGGAGGCAGTTCCCTTTGTCAAGACCGGCGGTCTTGCGGATGTGGCGGGCTCGCTCCCTGCCGCGCTTGTAAAGGATGGGGTGGACTGCCGCGTTATTCTGCCGAAGTACGGTGCGATTTCCGAGGAGATTCGGAAATCGATGGAGCATGTCTACGACGGGATTCTGAACGTTGCGTGGCGGGATAAGTTCGTCGGTATTGACAAGTATGTGCTGGACGGCGTGACCTACTACTTCGTGGACAACGAGGAGTATTTCAACCGCGAGGGGTTCTATGGGTATCCCGACGATGCCGAGCGGTTCTCGTTCTTCAGCCGCGCTGTCCTCAACCTCCTGCCTGCACTGGATTTCTGGCCGGACATCGTTCACGCGAACGACTGGCACTCTGCGCTCGTCCCCGTGTTCCTAAAGCTCGAGCATATGGACGATACACGCTATGCCGGCATCAAGTCGCTCTTTACCATCCACAACCTGAAGTATCAGGGGGTCTTCCCGAAGGATGTCATGACGGATGTGTTGGGGCTTGACTGGCAGTATTTCAACAACGGCGACTTCGAGTTCTTCGATGCGGTCAACTTTATGAAAGCCGGCATCATCTACGCCGACTATGTGTCGACCGTCAGCAAGACCTACGCCGAGGAGATCCAGTACGACTACTACGGAGAGCATCTTGAAGGACTGTTGCGCAAGCGCCGCGAGGAACTATTCGGCATCGTGAACGGCATTGACTACGATGTCTACAACCCCGAGACGGATAAGAACCTCTACGTCAACTACAGTGTGAAAAAGGCGGTCGAGGGCAAGAGTGACAACAAGGTGCGCCTGCAGCGCGATCTGGGACTCCCGGAGAACCGCCGCACGCCGATGGTCGCAATGATCACACGCCTCGTGGCGAACAAGGGGCTCGATCTTGTCGTGCGCGTGCTGGATGAGATCCTTCAGCACGAGAACGTGCAGTTCGTCCTGCTCGGTACGGGTGACCGCGGCTATGAGGACTGGTTCAAGGAACTCGCGTGGCGCTATCCGAACAAGGTGTCGATCAACATCCGCTTCTCGAATGAGCTTGCACAGCGCATCTATGCTGCATCGGATATCTTCCTCATGCCGTCCATGTTCGAGCCATGCGGTCTCGGACAGCTGATCGCCATGCGCTACGGCACCATTCCCGTTGTGCGTGAGACGGGGGGGCTGAAGGATACCGTCGTCCAGTTCGACCGCTCGGACGTGGACAAGGGCAACGGCTTCCTGTTCTACGAATACAATGCGCATCAGATGATGTATGCCCTCAAGCGTGCTCTTGCGGCATACGGCAATCTGCGCGAGTGGCGGCAGCTCATCTTTACTGCAATGCACAGTGACTTCAGCTGGAAACGCTCGGCGAAGGAGTACGAAAAGCTCTATGAGCGCCTCCTGCTCGAGGGCTGACATGTGTCTTTTCACACATCCGATTTGTGCGTGGGTTGTCCTAGTTTGAGTCTTTCGTGACGCACCCCCTATGAAACCGCTGGTGAATTTGGTTCAAATAAGAACATTTGATTCTCCAGTGGTTTCTGTGCGTTTATTTTTAGGAAAGGAGAGGGTGCTATGCTGGAATCGTATCAGGTGGAGCACAACTCACAGAATATTTATTTTCGCTCCATCGTCGGAGCGGCGGAGGCGGGGAGTCGTCTGCGGCTCGGCATTCGCATTCGGACATTCGAGCCGATCCATCAGGTACTCGTGCGCCTCTGGCAGGATCAGACGGGGGAGCGTCTGATCCCACTTGAAACAAAGGACGGACAGAACGAGCAGAAATTCTATACCGCATGGTTTGAGCTGCCGGACTATGGATGTCTCGTTTGGTATTACTTCATCATCACAATGGAGAGCGGCACCTATTTCTACGGGAACAATCCGGAGATGCTGGGAGGTGTCGGCACACTCTGCAACGCTGCACCCGAGTCCTATCAGATCACAATCTACAACAAGGGAGCGCGCACGCCCGACTGGTTCAAGAACGCCGTTATGTACCAGATCTTTCCGGATCGCTTCGCGCGTTCGGGTGACACCATCGTCCGCAAGAAGGGCGCGGTCATCCGCGCGGACTGGACGGACGACCCCATGTATCTCAAGGATCCTGACACGAAGGAGATCATTGCCTATGATTTCTTCGGCGGGAATCTGCGCGGCGTCATAGAGAAGCTCGACTATCTGAAGTCTCTCGGAATCTCGTGCATCTACTTCAACCCCGTCTTTGAGTCCGAGAGCAACCATCACTACGATACGGGAGACTACCACAAGATCGACCCCGTGCTTGGCGATATTGAGGACTTTCGTGCCCTCGTCACGGCGGCAGAGGAGCGCGGCATCCGCATCATCCTCGACGGCGTATTCAGCCATACGGGCAGCAACAGCATCTATTTCAACCGCCAGCATCGGTACAGCTCGCTCGGCGCGTACCAGTCGAAGGAGTCGCCGTACTACTCGTGGTACCACTTCCGCAACTATCCGAACGAGTACGACTGCTGGTGGGACTTCGACACGCTGCCGAACGTCAACGAGACCGACCCTGCCTACATGGACTTCGTCATCACAGGCAAGGACAGCGTGCTTCACCACTGGATGAACGAGGGGATTGCGGGCTGGCGCCTCGACGTGATCGACGAGCTCCCGCCGACGTTCTCCAAGACGTTCTTTGCCGAGCTCAAGAAGCGCAACCCCGATGCCGTCATGATCGGTGAGGTCTGGGAGGATGCCTCGAACAAGGTCGCCTACGGGACGCCGCGCGAATACCTCTCTGGGAGCGAGATGGATTCGGCGATGAACTATCCGCTGCGCACGATGATGCTCGACTTCCTCACGGGCGCGGTCGATGGACGCCAGACAGCACGACGGCTCGCAAGCCAGATCGAGAACTACCCGAAGGAAAATCTCTATGCGATGATGAACCTCATCGGCAGCCATGACGTACAGCGCGCGATCACCGTACTCGCCGGCGTCCCCTACTATGAGGGGATGCCCGCCATCGAGCAGTCGCGCGTGCGCATGACGCCGGAGCAGTTCGATCTCGGCTCGCGCCGCCTCCTCATGGCAACCCTCTGGCAGATGACCTATCCCGGCGTGCCGAGCGTCTACTATGGCGACGAGATCGGCATGGAGGGCTTCAAAGATCCGTTTAATCGCCGCCCCTACGACTGGGTGCATGGCAACAAGGAGATCCGTAGCTGGTTTGAGCGTTTTATCGCGATCCGCAACGAGAACGATGCACTGCGCACGGGCGATATCCTGCCGCTCTACGGTGCGGGTGATGTCATCGCCTACGCACGCACCATTCGCTCGGGCTACGATGTGTTCAATCAGGAGAAGGAGGACGGTGTCTTTATCGCCGCATTCAACCGTAACCTTACCGAGACGCAGACCATTGATGTGGAGGTGAGCGACTTCGCCTGCGGCGTGTTCGAGGATGCGTTCAAGCCCTCGCGCACATACGAGGTGGAGCGCGGACGCCTGCGGATCAAGATTCCGCCGCTCTTTGGACTCCTCCTGCGTCAGCGTGAGGAGCCGCAACGTTACGAACGTAAGGCGGGTGTCCTCCTGCATCCGACCTCCCTGCCGTCAAAATACGGCGTGGGCGACTTTGGCAAGGAGGCATATCGCTTCCTCGACTTTCTCGCCGAGGCGGGGCAGAAGATCTGGCAGATTCTGCCGCTCAGCCCCGTTGGACATGGCTATTCGCCCTATCAGTCCATCTCCGCATTCGCGGGCAATATCATGATGATTGACCCCGAGGATCTTTCCGCGCGCGGCTGGCTGACAGAGAAGGACCTCTTCCTGCCATACGAGGCGAACACGGCGTTCATCGACTTTGAGCGCGTCAAGCAGTTCAAGAAGGATCTGCTCGAAAAGGCATTTCGGACGTTCCGCAAGAAGAGTGCAAAGGACAAGGAGTTCCAAGCCTTCTGCGAAAAAGAGGCGTACTGGCTGGATGACTACGCCCTCTTCCATGCGGCAAAGAAAGAATACGCACGCAAACCTTGGACAGAGTGGCCGGATGAGATCAAGCACCGCGATCCCGCTGCGCTTGCGGCACTTGCCGAGCGGCAGGGGGATGAGGTGGAACTGGATCGCTTCAAGCAGTACGTGTTCCATCTCCAGTGGAATCGTCTGCACGATTATGCGAAGAAGAAGGGCATCGAAGTCCTCGGCGACATGCCGATCTTTATCGCGCAGGACAGCGCGGATGCGTGGGCGCATCAGCACCTCTTTGACCTCAATGAGGATGGTACACCGCGCACGGTTGCGGGCGTACCGCCCGACTACTTTGCCGCGAATGGACAGCTCTGGGGCAACCCGCAGTACAACTGGGACGCGATGAAGGCGGAGAACTACGCGTGGTGGAAGCGTCGCTTTCACAAGCTGCACGAACAGGTCGACATCATTCGCATCGACCACTTCCGCGCATTCGAGTCCTACTGGTCGGTCGACGGCAAGGCGACGACCGCGATCAACGGCCGCTGGCTCAAGGGACCGGGCAAGCCCTTCTTCGATGAGATTGAGAGGGAGCTTGGTGAGATGAACATTGTCGCCGAGGATCTCGGCATCATCACGAGCGAGGTTGAGCGTCTGCGTGACGACTGCGGCTTCCCCGGCATGAAGATTGTCCACTTCATGCTTGAGCCGAACGAGTCGGGACGCGTCGGCTTCGTTACGCCCGAGAACAGCATCGTCTATACGGGCACGCATGACAACAACACGACCGTCGGCTGGTTCACGCGCGACATCGACGAAGTGATGCGCGAGACCCTTGCAAATCTCATGGGCACGACCTCGGATCGCCCGAAAACCATCTGTAAGCGCCTCATCAAGGCGGCGTACGCCTCCCGCGCCCGCATGGCGATCATCCCCATGCAGGATCTCCTCGCCCTCGACGAGCGCGCCCGCATGAACACCCCCGGCACCGTCGGCATCAACTGGCGTTGGAGTCTCAAGAAGGACTACCTCCTCGAACTCGACCCGAAGAAACTCCAAGCTCTCTGCGTCCGCTACCATCGGTGAGCCGCACAGGGAGCAGAACAATCCCCTTTGCATTTCGTTGCAGAGGGGATTCTTTCCTTTTTCCCTATTTTATGGTATGCTAGACTCAATTTCGGTAGGGAGGAAGTACGATGGCGGAGTATACATATACGGTTGAGAAGCCGTGCCCGGTCTGCGGGAAAAAAACGCATGCGACGAAGATGAAGGCGCGCCTTATCACGCTGGGGACGGATGAGGATTTCTGCGTACACTATGAGGGGGTGAATCCCTACCGCTACCGCGTCTGGCTGTGCGAGCACTGCGGTTTTGCCGCCGATGAGAAACAGTTCACGGAGGAGCCGCTGAACCCGCGTGACAAGGCGAAGATACAGGAGCTTCTTGAAGGGCGTACGATACATCTGCCCTATAGCGAGGAGCGCACGGTAGAGGAGGCGATCCGCGCCTATAAACTCGGCATCTACTTTGTCGAGCGCCTCGGGTGGCCGCTGCAGAAGAAGGCGGGCTACTGCATGGGCATGGCATGGGTCTATCGCGATGCGGGGGAGCATGAAAAGGAGGCAGAGGTGCTGCGCCTTGCCGCCGAGTTCTATGAGAAATCGGTGATGACGGAGCACTATCCGATCAATGGCATGAGTGACAGCATGGCGCTCTATATCGCGGGGGCGGCATACTATCGCATGGGCGATTATGAGAAGGCGACGCAGATGCTCTCGCAGATCATGAGCGATCAGGAGGTGCGCAAGAACGATGTGAAACTCTTCGAGCGCACACAGAACCTCTGGCTCGAGCTGCGCGAGAAGAAGGCGGAAGCGGAGAAGGCAAAGAGTTAATGGTCATTGACATTCCTGCAAATTTCATCGAACAGGTGAAGAATATCGACTGGAGCGGTGTGCGCGAGGCGGTGAAAGACTACGGCCCTGCGCTCACGGTGCTGCGCGACACATGGGATCGCGAGACACTGGCGCAGATTGCCGAGGGACATCTCTTCGTCCGCGACTCTGTGCTAAACGAGGCGATTGCAAAGAACATCGGGACGGAGGGGACGGTGCGGAGCATTGTCTTCCGTTCTAGGGCAAACGGGCGTCTGGATCTCACCTGTACGACATCGAAGAAATATAAAAAAATCGAACTCTCGGGCACGATTGAGGAGTTCGTCCACGCCGGCGACAAGTCCTATGCGGTCTATCGCGTGCGGGAGAAGAACATTCCCGATCATGGCTTTGTATCGTGGGTGTTCTCGCGTGTCTCACTGTCGTTGGTGGAGCGCATGATGGGGCGTTTCGATGTGTCCGATACCGTGCTCGTGGAGATTCACGGGAATAAGGTATATGTTGATTTTCACGAGGTGCTTGCCGCATCAAAGCTCGGACAGACGACATTCCAAGGGCATAAGCTGATGGACATGATCGAGATCGAGGGCGCGTCGGTGCAGGAGGGCGGCATCATGTTCGACACGAAGCTGAATGTGCCCGATGATGTAAAGGAAGCTCTGTGGGCACTCGTTCGGGAAAGGGGAACTGCCGCCACTGAGGACGGCACAGGAGAAGGAGGAGAACATTGAGGGGATTTGTTTTAATTCGTACACTCTGTATTGCAATGACGGCACTGTTGCTCGTGCCGCAGGTGGTTGATGCGGCAAAGAAGGAGCCGATCACGGACAAGATCGTCTTCGTGCCGCATGACAGTCGCCCGATCTCGAGCAAGCAGACGGCGGATGTTGTGCAGCGTGTCGGTTATGATGTCGTTGTTCCTCCGGCAGAGCTGCTCGGGAATCGCGAGGATTGGGGACATCCTGACGAACTCTGGACATGGCTCGATACAGCGCTTGCACAGCCCGGGGTAAAGGCGGCGGTCATCTCCTCGGATGCGATGATCTACGGCAGCCTCGTCGGCTCGCGCAAGCACTCCTATTCGCGCGATCAGATTCTCGCGCGCGCGGCGCGGTTCGACGAACTGCGGCGTTCTCATCCGAAGACACCGCTCTATGTGTTTGGCTCCATCATGCGGACGCCGCGCTCGGGCGAGGCATCGGGGCACGAGGAGCCGGAGTACTACCGCCGCTACGGGGCGGATATCTTCCGCTACACCCTCCTGCGTGACAAGGAGGAGGTCGAGGGGCTCACGCGCCGCGAGCGCAAGGAGTATGATTTCCTCGAGCGTCTGATCCCGAAGGAGGCGCTTGCCGATTGGCTGGGGCGTCGCGAGAAGAACTATGCGGTGAATGAGTATCTGATCTCCCTCCTCCGCAAACACGATACATTCCGCTATCTGACCCTCGGGCGCGACGACAATGCGCCGTTCTCGCAGACACATCTCGAGAGCCGTCATCTGACGGAGGCGGGTGCGGATCTCGGCAAGACGCGCTTCCAGACGATGGCGGGCATCGATGAGATCGCCCTGCTTATGCTCACGCGCGCGGTGAACGAGCAGAAGCATGAGATCCCCTTTGTCTTTGCACGCTACAACTGGGGGCGCGGTGCAGATACCGTGCCGGCGTACTCGGATGAGAAGATCGGCACATCAATCTCGGATGCCGTGCTTGCGGCGGGCGGCATGATGGTGTGCGCACCGGAGAAGGCGGATGTCGTGCTCGCGGTGAACACGAATCCTGATGGGCGTACATACGAGGCGAATGCCATGCTCAACGATGGGACGCCGCGTGAGGGTACGGCGTATTTTGCCGATATTGTCGCAGACTATGCGGCGAAGGGCTATCCTGTCTCCGTTGCTGACATTGCATTTGCGAACGGCTCCGACAACGCCCTGATGGCGGAGCTGCAGAAGAGGGGACTCCTCTATAAGATTCAGGCGTATGCGGGTTGGAATACGCCGACGAACAGCTCCGGCTTTGCCCTTGGCGAGGGTATGCTCGTCCGCCATATGGACGCGGATTCGATCGACCATCTCCTCACAACGCGCTATCTCGATGACTGGGCGTATCAGGCGAATGTCCGCAATACGATTGCGCGCCAGCTCACATGGCTGCGCGGGGACGGCTTCTACGGCAGTCTCGGGACGAAGATGGATGCGGTCTCCATGCGTTCGACGCGCATGATGAACCGTTTCATTGAGGAGAATCTGCCGCCGATTGCAGAGGTGGACTCCGTCATCGTGACATTTCCGTGGAACCGTATGTTCGAGTCGGATATCCTGCCGGAGGATCCGGGCTTTGCGCAGGAATACCTTGCAAGGAGAAAATAGTATGTATGGAAAAATGCTGATCGCCTACTTCTCTGCCTCTCCTTCACGGCGGACAGAAACAGTTGCGAAGAAAATTGCGGATGTGATTAGTGCCGACCTCTATGAAATCGTGCCTGCTGAAATATATACACAGGACGATCTCAACTGGAACAATGATAAGAGCCGTTCGAGTGTGGAGATGCGCGATCCCGCGAGCCGCCCTGCGATTGCGGGGGCGTTGCCCGACCTTGCGCAGTACAGCGTCGTCTTTGTCGGATTCCCGATCTGGTGGTACGTCGCGCCGCATATCATTAACACCTTCCTCGAGAGCTATGACCTTACGGGCAAGATCGTTGTGCCGTTTGCGACATCGGGGGGGAGTTCGATGGGACAGACGACGGCACATCTGCGTCCCTCGGCAAAGGGCGCGCTGGTGAAGGAAGGCCGCCGTTTCGAGATGGGCGAGACGCCGATGGCGATCAACTCGTGGATCGCGGCGCTGGGGATCTGAGGAACAGTAAAGGAAGCACTGATAAATTCAGCACCGTCATCTTAGCGCATCTTTTTTGCCCGCACTTCGTCGGCAAATCCTCCACATAGCCTCTGCTATGCGTCCGGTTTGCCTCCTAGTTCGGACGAAAAAATCTACGCCAATCTGACGGA
>NZ_CP016201.1:61784-102129 GCF_001683335.1 Selenomonas sp. oral taxon 126 | reverse complement strand
GGGATCTGAGGAACAGTAAAGGAAGCACTGATAAATTCAGCACCGTCATCTTAGCGCATCTTTTTTGCCCGCACTTCGTCGGCAAATCCTCCACATAGCCTCTGCTATGCGTCCGGTTTGCCTCCTAGTTCGGACGAAAAAATCTACGCCAATCTGACGGACTTCATTTTATCAGTGATTCCTAAAAGATGCGAAAAGAGGAGCTTCTGTGCGAGGGAAAACCCCGTACAGCGGCTTCTTTTCGTATAGGGGACTCTTAGGGAAGCACTGATAAATTCAGCACCATCATCTTAGCGCATCTTTTTTGCCCGCACAACGCCTGCAAATCCTCCACATAGCCCTTGCTATGCGTCCGGTTTGCCTCCTTGTTCGGACGAAAAAATCTACGCCAATCTGAGGGTCTATTTTATCAGTGATTCCTTATGCAGTGGCATGCGATCCACATGCTGCCGAACGAGACGGCGCAGGCGGCGGAGGACGTGCGTGCACGCGTCCTGCTTCCCGCGCACGGCGGCAAATTCGCACTCGCGCTCCACACATGGCAGGAACCGTACCGAGAGTTGCTGAAGGAGAGCGCAGGGCGTCCCTATCGGATGGTCACACCGCGCATCGGTGAGGCGGTGGATATGGAGAATCCCGCCGACTTCCCGCATTGGTGGGAAGGGATAGCATAGGAAAAAGATAAAATAAAGCGCTGCGCTAATATGGCGCGGCGCTTTGTGCGATAGAATATAATAGAGGAGTGATAAATAGGTGATTTCATCAAAGATTCGATTCCCCGTGATCTTCGTCGGCATATTTGTCGCTGCGATTCTGGCGGCGCTCTATGTGGCGACGTTCGGACGGATGGAGCGCGCGGACGCGGCGGAGAGCATCAAGCTCTACTGCGACGCGTTTGTGCGGCAGGATGAGGAGGCACAGAAGAAGCTCGTCTCGTATGGTGCACCGACGGACTCGTTCAATATGAAGGCTGCGTTCTCGAATGCCCTGCAGACCTCGGGCGCGATGCTCTCCCCCGAGGAGGCGGCAGAGATTGGCGATGCCTATATGGAGTCCCTGCGCACTGCTACGGTTGAGACAGCGGTCACGGAGCAGGGGCGGGAGCAGGCGATGGTCGAGGTGACGGTGACGCGGTTCAATATGGAGGCGGCGCGCGAGAAGGCATCCTCGCTCATGCGTCAGCGGATGAAGCTGGACGGCACGCCCGAGGAGCTGCGCAAGACGGCAGTCGAGGCGACAGCGGAGGCATATCGCGCGCTCGAGCCCGTGGGCACGGTGACGTTCTATGTGCCCGTGCGCTACAACGAGGAGACGCGCATCTGGGATCCTGCCGACCCGATGCAGTTCGGCTTTGATCTGTCGAAACAGACGATGGGGGTAGAATGATGGCAAATACAGACTGGCGTGAAACGGATCGCGTGACGGCGGAGGGGAATCCGCGCCGCCCCGAGGGGGAGGCAGGGCGTGCAATGCTCGCACGCATGAATGAGAGTCATGCACGACTCGTGGACTGGGGACTCTCGCACATAGACCTCCATGCGGGGGATACGGTGCTCGATATCGGCTGCGGCGGCGGCAATACGCTCGCGCGGATGGCGGAGCGCGTCACCGAGGGACATCTCGTCGGCATCGACTACGCCGAGACCTCGGTGGAGGCATCGCGTGCATTCAATGCGCCTCTGATCGAGGCGGGACGCATGGAGATCCTGCACGGTTCGGTGGAGCATCTTCCGTTTGCAGACGAGCATTTCGATGCGGTGGTGACCGTGGAGAGCTTCTACTTCTGGCCGAATCCCGAGGAGTGCCTGAAAGAGGTTGCGCGCGTTATAAAGAAGGGCGGCACGTTCCTCCTGCTCGCGGAGATCTACGAGCGGGATGATCTGCCTGAGAGCATCTGCGAGAAGATCGCGGGCTACGCGCTGACGAATCCGACGCCGGAGGAGTTCGAGCGGCTCTTCCGTGCGGCGGGCTTTGCGGTGGTGGAGACGCATTTCAAAGAGGGCGAATACTGGATCGCCGTGCGCGGCGTTCGATGACATAAAAAAAGACTGCGTATGCAGTCTTTTTTTATGTCAGCAGCTCTGCTGCTCCTGCACGAAGCGGATGAATTCGTTCGTCTCGTCCTGTCCTCTCAGCTTTGCCGTATACATCTGGTTTCCCATCTGCGGCGACATCATCTCGGGCATGCGCTCGCACATGACGATCTTGCCCGCATAGCGGCTCAGGATCTCCTCGTGTGTGTGTACGTAGCGGTGGAAGTCGCGGCGGCTCGCATACGCGCAGTAGCAATGCTCGTTCCTGTCGGGGAGGAGGCGGCGGTTCGCCGTAATCATATCCGCCCAGATTTCATAGACATCGGTGGAGTGGGCGAAGTTCATCATGTCCGTCGTGTAGCCGCCGGCGGGGCGCATGTTGACCTCGAGTCCGACGAAGTCGCCGACATTCCCAAGTCCCGGTTTGTCCTGCGTCAGGCGGAAGAACTCGAGGTGAACGAAGCGGCTGCGCACGCGGAACGCCTTGAGCGTGGCACGTCCCGCCTTCTGCAGCGCGTCGGGCACGCGATCCGTCGTGTAGTAGGAGAGGTCGAGCTGATAGAGCACGATGTCCATGACAGACGGCGGCCAGACGGTCATGGACTCGAAGATCGGATTCGAGTCCGCGTCGACGATGGCGTCATAGGAGCAGATGTCGCCCGTGACAAACTCCTCCATGACATAGGGCACGGTCGGCTTTGAAGCGTAGAAATGGCGCAGCTCATCGTGATTGTCGATGCGGTAGGTATCTGTTGCGCCGACGCCCGTGTCCGGCTTTACGATGACGGGATAGCCGACCTCCGCGAGGAACTCCTCGGCGGCGGCAAGCGTCGTGACCTTCACGAGGCGCGCGGTCGGAATGCCCGCCTTTTTGTAAAAGGGTTTCATTGCGGACTTGTTCTTGATGTGATCCATATCGCCGCTCTGCCAGCCCGTGCGGATGTTGAAGTCCGTGCGCAGACGCGCATCGCTCTCAAGCCAGTACTCATTGTTCGACTCGATCCAGTCGATGCGTCCGTATTTGAATGTAAAGAATGCAACGGCGCGCAGCATCTGGTCGTAGTCGGCGAGCGAGGGAACGAAGTAGTACTCTGTCAGTGACTCGCGCACCTCATGATGCAGGTGATCGTAGGGGGTGTCGCCGATGCCGAGCACGTTGACGCCCTTATTTTTCAGACGGTCGCAGAAGTTCCAGTAGACGCGCGGGAACTGCGGGGAAACAAAGATAAAGTTCATGTGCTCACCTCATTTCACGCCTGCTCACGTAGGACGAAGGGGAGGAAGTAAACGAACTGCTTCTTCCACCAGACCCAATCGTGATCGACGTCGTAGCCCCAGAAATCGACCCATGCGTGGATGTCCTTGCTGTAGAGGAGGTCACCCATGAGCGCTGTCGTGCGGCGACCCTCCTCCTCCCAACGTCCCTGTCCGACGCAGAGTACAATGCGCCGTCGGTTGTAGAGGTCGATATAGGGATGGTCGCCGGGCATATTCGCAAGGAAGTCGAGCGGCGAGTTGTCGTAGAGAACCTCGTTCGTCCAGCCGTCGGTGAAAAATTTCGCATCGTAGACGCCCGAGAGCGAGAGTACGCCATCGAAGAGATCGGGACGGCGGAAGAAGACGATTGCGGCGTGCAGTCCACCGAGACTGCATCCTGCGGCGATGGGGAGGCGCTTGCTCGTATTTTCCACGTAGATGCGGGGGACGACCTCGTCGATGATATAGGCATAGTACTGCTCCTGCCGATGCGCGCGCCACACCTTATCGCCCCAGTGGTTTGACCACGTCTCCGTGTCGACGGTGTCCACACAGAAGAGCTGAATGCGTCCGCGTGCGAGATCGTCTGCCAGCGCCTCGATCATGCCGAAGTTCTCGAAGTTGTCACTCATCGCGTCCTGCGTTGGAAAGACGAGGATGGGTACGCCCGCAGACTTTCCGTAGACACGTATATTCATCATGCGGTCGAGCCGCGTGCTGTGCCAGTTGATTTCTTTGCAGCTTGTCATAAAAACCTCCCTGACGTTCCGTTTGCTATCATATATACTCTAACGAATAGCATACGTTTTGTCAAACGGAATACTCACGCCTCTTTTTTTAGGGAATCGCTGATAAAATGAAGTCCGTCAGATTGGCGTAGATTTTTTCGTCCGAACTAGGAGGCAAACCGGACGCATAGCAGAGGCTATGTGGAGGATTTGCCGACGAAGTGCGGGCAAAAAAGATGCGCTAAGATGACGGTGCTGAATTTATCAGTGCTTCCTTAGCGTCGGCACGCGAAAGACAAAGAAGATGACGTGCAGGAACCACATGAGACTGATCGCCATGCGCGCG
Source organism: Selenomonas sp. oral taxon 126 (assembly GCF_001683335.1). GTDB lineage: Bacteria > Bacillota > Negativicutes > Selenomonadales > Selenomonadaceae > Centipeda. The sequence continues at coordinate 97,765 of NZ_CP016201.1, read as the reverse complement.
TGCGGATGGTCGGTCAGCAGGAAGGAGATGCCCATGAGCGTCGTGACGGGAAGCATGATGCGGAGTTTCTGCCCGATGGTCATGCCGCGCCGTCCGCTCTGCATGAGCACCATCGTCCGGCGGTAGATGCGCGTTGTGCGCAGCCATGCATCCAGACGGCGCGAGCCGCGCGTGAAGCAGAATGCAGCGAGCAGGACGAACGGGACGGTCGGGAGGATCGGGAGAAATGCACCGAGAATGCCGAGCCCGAGGCTGATGAGCCCGAGCGAGACATAGAAAATTTTTTTTAGGATCATCACAGTTTTCCTTATGAATAAGAATCATTTACCTCAAAGAGGATAGCATGAGAAGAAGAAAATGGCAACGCAGTGTTTAAGGAAACACTGATAAATTCAGTCCCGCCGACTTGGCGCATCTTTTTCGCCCTCTCTGTGTCGACAAATCCTCCACATAGCCACCGCTATGCGTCCGGTTTGTCTTCTTGATAGGACAAAAAATCTGCTGCCAATCCGGAGCACTTCATTTTATCAGTGATTCCTTTGTAGTTTTTTTGATTTGTGGTATAATAATAGGCGGTTTTTTAGGACTCCCAATTCATAGGGAATTTGGTTTTGGAGAGGGATAAGACACATATATGATTCGCATGAAAAATGTCTCGAAGATATATGAGAACGGTGCAGTTGCACTCGATCACGTGAGCATCGAGATCGGCAAGGGCGAGTTCATCTTCGTTGTCGGTGTGAGCGGCGCGGGCAAGTCCACGTTCATCAAGATGCTCTTTCGCGAGGAGCTTCCGACGGAGGGCGAGCTCTTCGTCAACGGTCACGATGTTGTCAATATGGATGTCAAGGACGTGCCGTATCTCAGGCGTGGGCTTGGCGTCATCTTTCAGGACTACCGTCTGCTGTCGGACAAGACGGTCTATGAGAATGTGGCGTTCGCGATGCGCGTCATCGAGGCACCGCGCCAGATGATCCAGCGCCGTGTGAACGCGGTGCTCGACGTGGTCGGGCTGCGCGACAAATACCGCAATTTCCCCTCGCAGCTCTCGGGCGGCGAGCAGCAGCGCGTCGCCATTGCACGCGCGATTGTGAACGATCCCGCGATCCTCATCGCGGACGAGCCAACGGGCAACCTCGACCCCGAGACGAGCTGGGACATCATGGACATCTTTAAGCGCATCAATGACTCGGGCACGACAATCGTCATGGCGACCCATGACAAGAACATCGTCGACACGATGCAGCGCCGTGTCATTGCCATCGAGGGCGGGCACATTGTGCGCGATGAGCAGCGCGGAGGATATGGCTATGAAGATTAGAACCGCCGAATACTATGTGCAGGAGGTCTTTCGCTCCCTGCGCCGCAACAACTGGATGACCTTCGCGGCAGTCGGAACGGTGGCGGTCTCGCTCTTTATCCTCGGGGTGTTCCTCATCCTTGCGCTCAACATGAACCGCGCGGCATCCCTGCTTGAGTCGCAGGTACAGATCAGCGTCTATATGAAGGACGATCTCACAGAGGACGAGGAGGAGGAGGTCGGCGCGCAGATCCGCGCGCTGCAGGGGATCGAGTCCGTTCAATACGTCAGTCGTGAGGAGGCGCGCACGCGCCTTGCGGATCGCCTCGGCGAGCAGAAGTATCTGCTGGATGCGCTCGGCGACAAGAATCCGCTGCCGAATGCCTATGAGGTGACGGTGCGTCAGCCGGACATGGTGGAGACCGCCGCACGGCAGATTGCGCGCATGGACGGCGTGGAGTCGGCGAAATATGGGCAGGATGTTGTGGAGCATCTCTTTGACATCACCCGCCTCGTGCGTATCTTCGGCGTGCTGCTCATCCTGCTGCTCGGCAGTGCGACCGTCTTCATCATTGCAAATACGATCCGTCTGACGGTATTTGCACGGCGGCGCGAGATTGCGATCATGAAATACGTCGGTGCAACGGACGAGTTCATCCGCTGGCCGTTCGTGCTCGAGGGCATTGTGCTCGGCTGCATCGGCGGGCTGATCTCGGCGGTCGTCCTGCGCAGCTTCTACGCGGGTGTGACGAGCAAGGTCTACGATACACTCGCGTTCTTCCCGCTGATCCCGCAGTACCCGTTTATGAACTATGTGAGCCTCGTCATCATCGGGCTCGGCATGGCGATTGGGGCGGTGGGGGCGTGGGTCTCGCTCAAGCGTTTCCTGAAGGTGTAATATGAAACAAGGTTTGAAAAAGACGCTCGCAGCGACGCTTGCCGCCGTATTCCTTGCCGCAGGGCAGGGCGCAGCGGCAACGCTCGAGGAGGAGCGCGACAGCTATGACGCCGAGGTTGAGGAGCTGGGGCGGCAGAGCGAGGCGCTTGCGGGCAAGATAGACTCGCTCTCCGAGCAGAAACGTCTCCTCGACGAGCAGGCGAGTGCAGCGATCGCAGAGCATCGGGCACGCCGCGCGGAGCTGAATGCGACGCTCGAGCGCCTCGAGGAGAACGAGGAGAAGCTCGAAGTCGCCGAGCGGGACTTCGACCGCAAGAGCGAGGCGCTGGGGAGGCGCGTGCGCGATATCTACATCAACGGGCAGATCTCCTATGTGGATGTGCTCTTTGGTGCAAAGGATTTCTCGGATTTCCTCACGCGCATGGATCTCCTGAAGCGCGTCATCAAGCAGGACTATGACCTCGTGCACGAGGTGCTCACCCAGCGGAGTGCTCTGCGCGCGCTACAGGAGGAGCTCGAAAAGGATCGTGCGGCTCAGGAGCCGCTCGAGAAGAAGGCGCGCGAGGCGCGCCTTGCGATGGAGGACAAGGTCGAGCAGCAGCAGGCGCTCATTGAGCAGATGAAGTACGACAAGGCGACGATCGACCGCAAGCAGGACGAGTCCCGTGCGGCATCCGAGCGCATCACGCAGATGCTGCAGCGCAGCGGGCTCAGGAATCTGCCCGTGCAGGGCTCGGGCGCGATGCTCTGGCCGCTCGCGGGGGAGATTACCTCGGATTTTGGCTGGCGCACGCACCCCATCACGGGCGCGCAGAGTTTCCACAGCGGCATCGACATCGGCGGCGACTACGGCGAGCCGATTTACGCCGCACAGGCGGGGACGGTCGAGTATGCGGGCTGGATCTCGGGCTATGGCAACGCCGTCATCATCAACCACGGCGGCGGCATCTCGACGCTGTATGGGCACTGTCAGGCACTTCTCGTGAGTACGGGGCAGAGCGTCGCGCAGGGCGAGCTGATTGCCGAGTGCGGCTCCACGGGCAACTCCACGGGACCGCACTGCCACTTCGAGGTGCGCGTCAACGGCGAACCTGTGAACCCGCTCGGATATCTATAATTTAAGCGAAAGAGAATATGAACAGAAAAAAATTAGGTTGCATCATCGTCTTGTCCGCACTGTTCGGGAGCATGCTGACCGTATTTGCGGCGGGCGCGCTCCTGCGCTCGGCAGGACTCTATGCGGACGATGTCCTGCGCTTCTTCGGCGTGATGCAATTCATTCAGGCGCGCTATGTGAATCCACCCAATACGACGGCGCTCATCGACGGCGCAATCGACGGCATGGTTGCGTCCTTGGGTGATCCGCACTCTATCTATATGCCCCCAACGATGTTCCAGGAACTGCGCGCGCATACGGAGGGCTCGTTCGGCGGCATCGGCGTGACGATGGGCTTCAAGGACAATATCGTCAAAATCATCTCCGTACTCGAGGGGACGCCCGGCGAGGCGGCAGGGCTGCGCGCGGGCGATGAGATCATCGCCGTGGACGGTGTGCCGACGAGCGAACTGCGCAGCGAGGAGGTCGCGCTGCGCATTCGCGGCGAGGCGGGCACGCAGGTCGTCCTGCGCATTCTGCGCGATGGGCGCGAAGAGGAGTATACGATCACGCGGGACATCATACAGGTTGCGTCCGTACGCGGTACAATGGTCGAGGGCACGGCGATCGGCTACATTCGTATCGGCTCCTTTGCAGAGCATACGGGTGAGGAATTCACGAGCGAGATGAACCGTCTCGCGGGCGAGGGCATGACCGCGCTCATCATCGACCTGCGCGAGAATCCGGGCGGGCTCATCACGAGCTGTGTTGCCGTCGCCGAGCAGGTAGTACCGGCGGGCACGATTGTCTCCGTCATTGACCGCGATGGCGACGAGGAGGTCTACACCTCCTCACTCTCGGCGCGTAAATACCCCATCGCCGTACTCATCGACGAGAACAGCGCGAGCGCCTCGGAGATCCTTGCGGGTGCATTGCAGGATACGGGTGCGGCGACGATCATTGGCACGACCTCGTATGGCAAGGGCTCGGTGCAGGCCGTTCTGCCACTCTTCCACGAGGACGGACTGAAGCTCACAATCGCAAAGTATGTGACGCCGAACGGTCGCTCCATCGACGGCACGGGCATCACGCCCGACATCGTGGTCGAGCGCACGCCGACGGATACCGAGGATGTGCAGTTCGAGGCGGCCAAAAAATACTTGGAGGAGCATCCAAGTCTCTAACAGAAAAATAACTGCGTTCTAAGAAGGACTTAGCGCCCTTGCGTTAGCATGGGCGCATTGTTATATGGACGTTTTACCTACTAGAGGAGGACTTTATGTATAGAGAGAAGCGCAGGCGGCAGTGCTACCGCGCATTTGCAGCACTCGCCCTGAGTACCGCTCTTTTCATGCCACTGCCCGCGCACGCGATGAGCCTCACACTTACGGAGGCAATCGACATGGCGCTCGCGTCGAATACGGGGCTGCGCATCACTGCGGAGGGCGAGCGCTCTGCGGACGCTGCGCTGAAACAGGCGCGCGGGAAGAACAGCATCTCGGCAGAGGCGGGCGATACGCTGCGCACGAGCAAGTCGAAGGACGAGGATGCGCAGGCAAGCAACACACTATCCCTCTCCGCGCGACTGCCGCTCTACAGCGGCGGTGCGAACGAGGCGAATATCGAGTCCGGCGAGATCGGCGCGCAGTCGGCGCGTCTCATGACCGAGCGTGCGCGTGAGGATCTGAAATATGAAGTGATCGTCGCCTATTGGGGTGCGGTGGAGGCATCGAAAAAGGTCGAGGTGCAGCGCGACACGGTGAACAAATACGACGCGCATCTGAAGAATGTCACGGCGCTCTATGACGCGGGTGCGCAGGCGAAGATCGACGTGCTCCGCTCCTCCGTGGAGCTCTCGAACGCACGGCAGGAACTCATCAGCGCGGAGAATAGCTACGAGGTGAACCTCGCGACCCTGCGCAATCTGATGAACATCGCGCGCACAGAGCCTCTGACACTCACGACGGAGGTCACATATCAGCCCTTTGAGAAGCCGATGGAGGACTGCATTTCCTACGCCTATCGCAACCGCGTCGATCTCATGGCGGAGCGTGCGAAGCTGCGCCAGCGCGAGCTGGCGGTGGACAGTGTGAAGGCGGGGAAGAAACCGACCGTCAGCCTCACGCTCGGCACGGGGCTTTCGAGTCAGTTTCAGCCGCGCCATGATTCGAGCAGCGATGTGTCTGCGTCCGTCGGCGTCAGCTGGAACATCTTTGACAGCGGCGTCACGCGCGGGGCAATCGAGGAGGCGGAGGCAGAGCGCGATATTGCCCTGCTGAACGTACAGAAGGCGGAGGAGACAATTGATCTGAACCTCCGCAAGGCATACCTCAATATGCGCGAGGCGGAGAAGCGCTTCACCTCGACGGGGAACGCCGTTGCACAGGCGCGTGAGGACTACCACATCGCGAGCGAGCGCTACCGTGCGGGCGAGGGCATTCTGCTCGACATCATCGACGCACAGACCGCGCTCGCATCGGCAGAGACGAACGCCATCAGTGCGCGCTATGACTACGCGCGCTATCGTGCGCAGGTTGAGAATCTCATGGGCGAGGAGCTTACGGAGAGCGAGCGCACGGCAGCGGCGGGCCTTCCCTCCGTAACACAGGAGGAGCGCGCGGCAGCACAGGCGGCATATACCGAGGCAGGTTCGACTGCCGCGATACAGAAGGGGGAGAACCCATGAAACGGAGGACGATGCTCGGCGTCGGCATCCTCGCAGCTGCCCTGATTGCGGGCGGCGGCTATGCCTACTATACGATGAGTGCGGCAGAGAATGCGGCACAGGCGGTTGAGACAGTGACCGTGCAGCGCATGGACATCAAGTCCACGGTCGAAGCGACAGGGACGATCCGCCCCGTGGACTCGGTCGAGGTCAGCTCGAAGATTACGGCGCGCATCAGCTCCGTGCTCGTGAAGGAGAACGATACGGTCACGGCGGGGCAGGTCGTTGCAACCCTCGACGGCAAGGACTACGAGGCGAAGCGCGATCAGGCGCAGTACCGCGTCACGAATACGCGCGCGAAATATAACCGCATGAGCTACCTTGAGAGCATCGGCGCGAAGTCGAAATCCGATCTCGAGGATGCGGAGTACAACTACGATACGGCGCAGTCCACGCTCGAGGAAGCCGACTCCGATGTGAATGAGACCATCATCACTGCGCCGATCTCGGGCGTCGTGGTCGGGGAGCCGAAGACGGCGGGGACGATGGCAGTGCAGGGATCGGACAACCCGACTGTCATCATGCGTATTGCAGACCTATCGAAGAAGCAGATCAAGGCAAAGGTGGACGAGACCGACATCGGCAGCATCCGCGTCGGGCAGGAGGCGACGTTTACCGTCGATGCCTATACGGATAAGAAATTCACGGCGCGCGTCTCGAAGATCTCGCAGACCGATGTGACGAACACATGGGATACGAGTTCGTCCGCCTCGTCCTCCTCATCGGGGACGAGCGTCATCTACTACTATGTGACTCTCGATGTGGACGATCCCGAGAATCTGCTCCTGCCGGCGATGACGGCACGCGTCGTCATCAACACAGCAGATCGGAACAATGCGCTCGTCGTACCGCTCTCCACGCTCAAGACGGACGCAGCGGGATCGTATGTCCTCGTCCTGCAGGAGGATGGCACGCAGGAGACGCGCTATGTGGAGACGGGCATCTACAGTGACGAGTATGTCGAGATCCTTTCGGGACTCAGCGAGGGTGAGCGCGTCGTCAGCACCTATACGGCAAAGATCGTCCCGATGAGTATACAGGCGGGTGGCCCGCCGCCGTTCTGATACGGGGGGATTTCGATGGAAGCAAAAGAAATGCCCGCGACCATCCGTCTGCGCGGCATTCGCAAGCTCTACCGCATCGGCGGGGAGACGCTGGCGGCGCTCGACGGGATCGATCTCGACATCGGGCGTGGTGAGTTTGCTGCGCTGATGGGACCCTCCGGCTCGGGGAAGTCGACGCTGATGAACATCCTCGGCTGCCTCGACCGTCCGACGGAGGGCTCGTATCTGCTCGACGGCGAGGAGGTCGCGGGACTCAGCGACGATGCTCTTGCCATGACGCGCAACAAGAAGATCGGCTTTGTCTTTCAGAATTTCAACCTGCTCCCGCGCATCTCTGCGCTCGACAACGTCGCGCTTCCCCTCGTCTATGCGGGTACGGGGCGGCGCGAGCGCACAGAGCGCGCGCAGGAAATGCTCGAAGCCGTCGGACTCGGCGATCGCGGGCAGCATCTGCCAAACGAACTCTCGGGCGGACAGCGCCAGCGCGTCGCCATTGCACGCGCACTTGTCAACGATCCGCATATCATCATGGCGGACGAGCCGACGGGCAACCTCGACACGAAGTCGACGGCGGAGATCATGGACATCTTCGAGCGCATGCACGAGAAGGGGCATACGATCATCCTCGTCACGCACGAGCCGGAGATCGCCCAGCGTGCGGGTCGCCAGCTGCTCGTCCGTGACGGCAGGATCATGCGCGACGAGGGGAAGGGGGTCGTGATGGATGTTGTTTAAGGAATGCTTCGGCATGGCACTGAACGCCCTCCTCGCGAACAAGCTCCGCTCTCTCCTCACGATGCTCGGCATCATCATCGGCGTGGGTGCGGTTATCGCGATGGTCTCCATCGGCATGGGCGTGCGTACGAGCGTCTCGGACTCCTTTGCGAGTCTCGGCTCGAATATGCTCATCGTTATGCCGGGCTCCGCCAATCACGGCGGCGTGCGCGGCAAGGCGGGTTCACGTAAGTCGCTGAAATACGATGATGCCAAGGCGATTGAGAGCAAGATCAAAGGGATTGACTACGTATCCCCCTCGGTCTCCGGTGCCTATCAGGTGGTGAACGGGAATCTCAACTGGAATACGACGGTGGAGGGCGTTACGCCGGAGCTGATGCAGATCCGCTCACTCAAGGTCGAGAACGGGTCGTTTATCACGGCGAATGATATGGCAAAGCGCAGCCGTGTCGCCGTCATCGGGCCGACTGTCGCCACGAATCTCTTTGGCACGGAGAACCCCGTCGGCAAGAATATCCGCATCGACAACCAGCCCTTCAAAGTCATTGGCATTACGGCGTCCAAGGGGCAGTCCATCGGTCAGGATCAGGACGATGTGATCTACATCCCGATCACGACGGCGCAGGAGCGCATGCTCGCGATCACGCATGTGCATTCGATCAATATACAGGTGTCCTCTCCTGAGATGATGGACACGGTGCAGGCGGAGATCGAGAATTTGCTGCGCCAGCGTCACCACATTCGTAGCGGCGCAGATGATGACTTTACCGTGCGCAACATGACGAGTATCATGGAGAGTTTTGCCGAGAGTACGAATATGATTACGCTGCTCCTCGGCTCTATCGCGAGCATCTCGCTGCTCGTCGGCGGCATTGGCATCATGAACATCATGATGGTCTCTGTCACCGAGCGCACGCGCGAGATCGGCATCCGCAAGGCTCTCGGAGCGACCTCCTCGAACGTGCTCATGCAGTTCATGATTGAGTCCATGGTCATCGGCATTGTCGGCGGCATCATCGGCATCGTGCTCGGCATCTCGCTCTCGAAGGTAATCGGCGCGTTCGGCGGGCTCACGACCACCATTGACATCCTGCCCATTCTCGTTTCCTTCTCCTTTGCCGTCGGCATCGGCCTCTTCTTCGGCATCTATCCCGCACGCAAAGCCGCGCGGCTCGATCCCATCGATGCGCTCAGGTATGAATAAATAGGGGACTCAGCCAATCAAAAAGCCCACAACGGAAAATTTCCGCTGCGGGCTTTTCATATTCTGTCACTTATTGATAATCAGCGCCATAAAGACGAGATCCTCGGTCTCGGAGGCGTTGGCGATGGCGTGCACCTCGCCCTCGGCGCAGAACGTCGTCGTGCCGGGACCGATCTCCATCTCCGTGCCGTTGTCGTTGTAGCGTGCACGTCCCGATAGAATGTGATAGGTCTCCGTATTGCCCTCGTGCTTGTGCACCCCCATCGACGCGTGGGGCGGGATCGTCACGCGCGCATACATCGCGCATTTGCCGTCAAGTTCCGCAGGGCCGATGAGCTTCTGAATGTGGATCGTGCCGTTGCCGCCGAAGCGTTTCTCGGCGTCGATGTGCTCGGATTCGATGATTGCCATGAAATAATCTCTCCTTTGTAAATACACGCAGATTCTGATAGAATGAACAGGGAAGCGCGCAGAACGTGCTTCGCTTTATATTCTAAATATTCGCGATGGAGGCGTATTTTCCTTTTTTATGATTTACATTTTGAAATTCGGGGCGGCGTGGATTCTGCCGCCGGGGATCTTTATCCTCGCGATGGTGGGGGTTGCCGTCTATCTCTGGAAAAAGCGCGGACTACGGTGTGCGGCGGGGGCTGCCGCCGTGACTGCACTCCTTCTCTATCTCCTCTCGATCGGCGCCGTTGCTGATCGCCTGATGGGAAGCCTAGAGCGCACGTATGACGTGCCTGCCCGGCCGCAGGGCGATGTCATCGTCATGCTCGGGGGCGGGGCGATTGCAGATGTGCAGGATGTGGACGGCGTGGGGATGCTCGCGCAGAGTCCGTCCTCGCGCCTTCTCACGACACTCCGCCTCTATGAGCGGCATCATCTGCCGATCCTCGTCTCGGGTGGGCAGGTGTTCAGCGATACGGGCTCAGAGGCTGAGATTGCGCGGCGCGTCCTCCTCTCGCTCGGCGTGCCCGACACGATGATCTACGTCGAGGGGCGCAGTCTCACAACGGGGCAGAATGCGCGCTACTCGGCGGAGATTCTGCGGCAGGAGGGCTTTGCCCATCCCATCCTCGTAACCTCGGCATTCCATCTGCCGCGCGCCGTGCTCAACTTCGAGCATGAGGGCATTGTGGTCACGCCGTATCCCGCCGATTTTTGGGTGAGCGGCAATCCACAGCTCTATCTGATCAAATTCGCGCCGAATGCGGGTGCGCTTCTCACGAATACGGTCTTTCTACAGGAGAAGCTGCGCATCTTTGTGACGAGGTATCTGGAATGACGAAGAATCTGACGGAGGGTGATCCGACGCGGCTCATCTTCTTCTTTGCCCTGCCGCTCGTTGCGGGGAATATGATGCAGCAGCTCTATTCGTTTGTCGACACGCTTATCGTCGGGCGCTTCCTCGGTGTGAATGCGCTTGCGGCGGTCGGCTGTACGGGCAGTCTCATGTTCCTCGCGCTCGGCTTCATCATCGGATTCTGCACGGGCGTGACGATCTACACGGGGCAGCGCTTTGGCGCGAGCGACCGTGCGGGCGTGCGGCAGAGTGCGGCGGCGTGCATGATCCTCGGCGTTGCAGTTGCGCTCACGCTGACCGCGATTGTCCTGCCGCTGACGCGGACGCTGCTCGTCCTGATGGAGACGCCGCCCGAGATTTTGGACGGCGCGTATGACTTCATCTCTATCATCTTTGCAGGGCTCATCGTGTTCATCCTGCTCTATCTGCAAAACTGTCTCATCCGCGCGCTCGGCGACAGCAAGACGCCGACGATTCTGCTCGCCGTCACGCTCGGGATCAACATTGCGCTCGAGCCGGTCGCAATCCTCGTCCTCGGGTGGGGGATTCCGGGCGCGGCGCTCGCGACCGTCGTCTCGCAGGCAATCGGCGCACTCCTCTTCTACATCTATATCCGTTGGCGTGTGCCCGCGCTGCATACGCGCCTATCGGACTGGAAGCCGAGCGGAGCAGTCCTCATGGCGCATCTCAGGATGGGGCTGCCGATGGCGTTTCAGTCCTCCGTCATCGCCATCGGCGCGATCATCCTGCAAGTCGCGCTGAACAACCTCGGTGCGCTGCCCGTCGCAGCATACGCGGCGACGCAGAAGATTGATGCCGTCGCTGTCATGCCCATGCTCTCGTTCGGTTATGCAATGGCGGCGTACACGGCGCAGAACTACGGCGCACAGAAATATGAGCGCATCCGCATGGGTGTGCGTGCGTGCCTCAAAATGTCGATGGCGTTTGCCGTCGGCATAGGTATCCTCCTGATCGCATTCGGCACATTCTTTCTGGAGCTCTTCGTCGGGGCGGATGCGGAGGGCGCTACGGAGGTCATTGCCTACGGGCACATGTTCCTCATCGTCAACGGCTCGGCGTACATCATTCTCGCACTGCTCCTCGTCTACCGCAACGTATTGCAGGGACTCGGGCAGAGTGTTATCCCGACCATTGCGGGCGCAATGGAGCTCGTCATGCGCGCGGGCGCTGCCATCTTTCTCTGTGGCACGCTCGGCTTCCTCGGCGCGTGTATGGCAAATCCGCTCGCATGGATTGGCGCGGCGATTCCCGTCACGATTGCATATTTTTGGACGGAGCGCACGCTGCGCCACGCGTCCTAAAATTTTCTCAGTCATAAGAAAGAGCATTTACACGTAGTTTCAAGCGCGCGTAAATGCTCTTTTTTGTATGTAAAATGTCTTTACGGGGGGGTGGAAAGTGCTATCATAGAGGACAGAGGAAAGCTGTGGATAAGTGCGCCGCGCGCACGCTGTATGAAAGGATGAATGATCATGGCAGCACCGAAGATGACCGAGTATATGTGCACCTATTGCGGCAAGAAGGAGCAGAAGAGCATGCAGGCGGGACGTCCGCAGCCCGGGAAATGTCCGCGCAAGCCGGGCAATCAGCCGCATTCATGGGTGGTCAATCGGACGTATTGAGATGCATAGCAGAAATGAGGGAACATCATGACAGATCAGCCGGTATTTCGCAAGGAGCTCGAGCAGTATATGGATGCGGGGCTGCCGCTGCTCTACATCGACACGCTCGAACATGGCAAGGTGCGCAGCATTCTTGCAGAACTCGCCGTGCAGAAGGGGCGCGGGCTCATCGAGTGGAGCATGCACAGCGGATATGTGGACGCAGCAGCGGGCATCAGATATGCCTCCGACCTGCGTGCCTCGCTTGATACGGTGCTGCGGGAGCAGAATTTTGCGCGCAAGATCCTCGTGCTCGAGGATGTGGAGGGAATGCTCGAGGATCCCGAGATCGTCTCGCGTCTGCGCTACCTCGCGGAGCGCATCGCGCTCGGCGAGATGGATGACTGCACCGTCGTCCTTGTCGCGCCCCTCGGCACGATCCCGCGCCCGCTCGAACCGTATATCACCCTGATGAGCCTCGACTATCTCAGTCCCGAGCGGATCAAGGCGCACATCCTTCGTTTTCTCGAGAACCTCGGACTTTCCACACCTGTGGAGGATCTGCTCGAGAGCTTTGCCATGCACCTGCGCGGGCTGACCGAGACGGAGATAGACAACATCCTCTCGCTCGCCGTGAGCGAGGATGGACAGCTTGACGCGGGCGATCTGCCGATGGTGCTGCGTCAGAAACAGCAGATGATCAAGAAGTCCGGCATCCTCGAGATGGTGACGGTGCATGAGACCGTGGACGACATCGGCGGGCTTGAGAATCTGAAGGATTGGCTGCGGACGAAGGCGCAGATCTTCCACCATGTACGCCGTGCGAAGGAGTTCGGCGTGGACATCCCGAAGGGTGTCCTCATCGCGGGCATGCCTGGATGCGGCAAGTCGCTCACGGCAAAGGCGGCGGCGACCATGTTCGAGGTGCCGCTCCTGCGCATGGACATGGGGCGGCTCATGGGCAAGTATGTCGGCGAGTCCGAGGCGAATATGCGCCGCGCGCTCCAACTCACGGAGGCGAGCTCTCCCTGCGTTCTCTGGATCGACGAGCTGGAAAAGGCATTTGCAGGTGCGGGCGCACAGGGGGGCAGCTCCGAGGTGACGACGCGTCTCTTCGGCAGCTTCCTCACGTGGATGCAGGAAAAGGACAGCCTGGCCTTCGTTGTCGCGACCGCGAACAATATTTCCAATCTCCCGCCCGAACTCATGCGTAAGGGACGCTTCGATGAGATTTTCTATGTGGACTTCCCGAACCAGAGCGAGCGGGAGAAGATCGCGAGCCTCCACATCGGCAAGCGCCGCCGTCAGGATCTCGCGCAGATCGACATCGCCGCACTTGCAAAGAAGTTGGACGGCTATTGCGGGGCGGACATCGAGAGCGTCGTGCGCGACGGCATCGAGGCTGCATTTGTCGCGGGTAAGGAGCACGTCACGACGGAGGATTTGCAGGCGGCAATCCGACGGACGCATCCGATCTCCGAGACGATGAAGGATGCCATCGAGAGTATGGCAAAGACGTACAAGTCGAAGAAATTCACGAACGCATCGCGGGAGGCGTAGAGATGGCACAGGATATTCGTATGGAGGGATTCCGCACGGAGGAATCGAAGGGACTTTTCTCCGTCGCGAAGGAAATGCTCTCCTCATGGATGGAGAAACCGAAGGAAAAAAGCACAGTTGTCTGGCTCGGTGAGGAGTTCATTCAGCGCGTCGGCGGCATGACTGCAGAGGCGGCGGGGGAACTCAGTTCCTCCATCATGGACGGCGTGGATCAGTTCACCGAGAGCATGAGCGAGATCGATGAGACCTGCCGCGCGGGCGGGACAAAGGAGGCGTGGCTGCAGGAAAAGTTGCTCTCCGTACCGGGCGCGACAGAGGAGGAGCGTGCGCGCTACCTCGCCGAGGCACAGCTTGCGCTTGCTGCGGGCAACAACGAGGTGCATCGGGCGCTGCACAGCCCGCAGGAGGTCGAGACGCTGCCCGCCACCATCGAGGAGCGCGTGCCGGACGGTGCGGGCGGCGGTGCATGGCAGCCCATCCCCGTCAAGGTCGCCGCGCAGGGCGTCGCGGAGCAGGCTGTGCTCGCTGGCGTCGGCGGTGCGGCCCTTGACACAGGGCTGAGATACGCTGAGGGGGAGGACGGTGAACCGCTCAATACGGGCATTGACCTCGCCGAGGAGCAGACAGGCTCGGAGAACGACTGCGGCATCAAGGCGGTCGCGACGGGCTCGCTCTACGTCGCCGTCGAGCGCGGCATCATCCCCTTCATCAAGAAGGCGACGCCGCTCCCTGTACTCACAAATATTGCCTGTTGGGGCGTCGAGAGCGTGCGCACAGCCTCGCAGGTCTTCAGCGGCAAGATCAGCGTTGCGGCGGCAGTTGACCGCATGGGGCGCATCGCCTCTGCTGCCATCGGCGACCTCTGCACGAAGGGCATCGGCGCACGTGTGCTTACCGCGATTCCCGTCGTCGGACCCGTCCTCGGCACGGCGGTCGCCTCTGCCATCAGCAGTCAGTCCGGCAAGAAGATCGCTTCTGCCGTCTACGAGGGATTCAAGGTCATCCGCCCTGTCGTGACGAAGGTCGCCGAGGGACTGCACAAGGTCGCGACCAAGGCGGTGCAGACCGTGAAGAGCTTTGGCAGGGCGATATTGAGCATATTTGATTGAGAGAATGAGGTGCCCCTATCGGCTCGCTGCGCTCGCCACTTCTACGCGTTCCGCGCACAGGCCCCGTCTCGGACGGGGGAAGCTAATATGGCGCAGTCTAAAAGCCTCCCCTGCCGCAGCGGGGGAGGGGGACCGCGTAAGCGGTGGAAGGGGCGCTCTGTTTATAAAGTGTGGAGGAAGTAATATCATGGCGCGAAAAGTGAAATTCCCACTCGACTTAAAGGACGGCTATCAGGCGCGCAGCAACATCGAGGAAGTGCGCACGTATTTCGACATCGAGAAGATCATTGCCCAGTTCCATAACGGCAAGCTGAAAATCTGGCTTGAGGATCACTATTTGCCCGCCGAGGCGGAGCAGGTCGGCGCACTCGATGGGAACGCGCCCGACCTCGCACAGCGCCTCTGCACCATCCTCGGCGTCACAGATGTTCCAACCGAGAACGTGGACACAAAGACCGTCCAAACAATCCAAAGGCGTGAGGAGCGTCGCCATCGCCTCAGTCAGTATACGACGAATCAAATTCTCTGCGATATGGCGGAGTTCGCTACGTTTGAGCAGAGTGATTTGGACAGGCTCATCAAGGAGGGCGCACAGGAGATTATCCTGTGTAATGCGAGTTTCCGTATCCCATTAAACGTGAAGAACAAGACCTATCTCGGTGTCGGGAAAGCCGTCGCTGTGATTGACAGCAAGACGGCAGTCGATTTTGAGACACTCGGGATTCGTTTTGTTGATGTACCCTTTGATGAGAAATATCTGGAAACCATTGCGGATGAGCCACGCAGATACTTCGAGCAGGGACAGCAGTACGAGGAGAAGGGAAAGGATAAGAAAGCCATCGAGTGCTATCAAAAGGCAATCGACCTCGGCTATGACGATGCCCTTTTTGCCCTTGCGGAGCTTTATGAAAATCAGGGCAAAGAAGAGGATATGATTCGCCTCTTGGTGAAGGCGGGAAATCAGGGCAATGTCGGGGCGATGGATCGCTTAGAAACACATTTTAAAGAGGTTGAAGACTATAGAAGTGCGATACGGTGGACAGAAAAGAAAGCAAAACTTGGTGATGCTGATGCTATGTGGTGGATGGGCGTCCGATACCGTGAGGGGGAGGTTGTTGAGCAAGATTTAGAAAAAGCGTTTGACTGGTTTCAGAAATCGGCACGTGCGGGGCATGATGGGGCGATGTGGTGGCTAGGAGATTGCTATCGTGACGGTGAGGGAACAGGGGAGGATATTGGCGAAGCGATAAAATGGTATGAGAAATCTGCTGCATTAGAAAATTCTTATGCCATGTGCAGACTGGGATTGCTGTACGATGCAGGAAAGGGGGTTCCACATGATGTGTCGATTGCCGCACAGTGGTATCGGAAATCTGCCGAGGCCGGAAATGGCTACGCTATGTATTATTTGGCAATGGATTACGAGTATGGCGAAGGCGTGGCGCAGAGTGAGGTGAAGGCAAAGGAGTGGTATGAAAAGGCGGCATATAAACAAATTCCAGAGGCAGAATGCCGCTTAGGAGAGTATTGCTTCGATGAAGGCAATTATGCAAAAGCACGATTCTGGTATAAGCGTGCCGCTGAACGGGGGAGCGGTGAAGCACTGTATATGCAGGGGATACTTCGCTCCTCGGAAGAATATGGGCTGCACAATGATAGAAAGGCAGTCGAGTATTATTGGAAATCAGCAGAAGCTGGTTACGGTTGGGGGATGTATAATCTGGCGCGTTGCTATGAAGAAGGGAGGCATTGCGAAAGACCTTGACTCGGCGTGGGAGTGGTATGTCAAGGCGATGAACGAGGGGATTCAACCTGCAAAGAAATGGCTGTGTAAACAACTTATCAATCCTCATGTTATGGCTGAACTCTGCTCTACACTGATTCTTGGGCGATTGAAGTCGGGAAAAATTCTATGGGAGGAAGAAGGTTATTGGAAGAATGGCTATACCTATGAAGTGAATCCCAATATCACATCTGATCGAGAGTGGATTCGCAAGGGCATTATGGAACGTAATGAAATCGTTGTTGGAGGAACGACAAATCCAAACTTGTTTTCTGACAACGAGGAGATTATATTCACAAATAAAGGTCTTTATCTACTAGGAGAGAGTGGAAATGCAAACTGGAATCCATACGTAGGTATTTCAGATGTGGTATTTATCAATCGTGGTAGAAAATCTTTCCAAATCTGTCTGACGAATGGAGATACAACAGATCTGGAAAATGCAGCTGAATGGGACAAGATGATGGGGTTAAGCAACATGCGCCTCTTCCTGCTTCTCGTGGCGCATTTCATCGGTCAGTCTACATACGAGTTTATAGAGGCGGAATTGCAAAAGCTGCGGCTTGTTACCCTCGCATCCCTAGAGAATCACAGCATTGCCGACTATCTTTAATCATATGAAAATAAAAGAACAGGGCAGATACGGAGGCTCATCACCTCTGCATCTGCCCTGTTTGGTATTTCAATAGATTTTTTCCTTTAAGCATAGGCTATACGCGACGCATCGTGATCTGAAGCAGGGGAAGCAGAACCTTTATTATCGTGATTCAATGCACGCTGCTGCGCAAGTTCTTCCTGATACCAATCCTCAAGCGTATCATACTCCCGCTTAAACTCAGGGTCTTTTAGCTGTTCTTCCAAGAACTCTAACCATGTAGTCATGATGGATTCCTCCTTTTATAGTCATCTCGGTATCTTTTTGCACGGTCTATTTCTTCCGGAGGTGTCTTTTGTGTTTTTTTAATGAACCCGTTTGTGAGAACGGCAGTATCACCAACCATAAAGAAGTATAAAACACGAGAAATATTGTTGCCGAATATTGTCCTGAGTTCCATTATGCCATCACCAAGATTTTTTGAAATCGGAGGGCGTAGACTATGTCCCGCTGTAATCAGCTGATTGACAGTACGAGCAACTTTTGCTCGCATTTTAGGATCAAGTCCTTTTAAGAACTCTTTTGCCGGTTCTGTTCCATCTTCTTTCTGATAGAAGATAACATTCATCAGTATTCCTCCAAATGGAGTATATTTATATATTATATCACAAATCTACAACGCTGTTCTACGATTCCCCTTTTATGACGATCTTTAGAATATCCTTTTTGACCTCCTGCGCCATTGCAGCGACCTCGGGCATTCCCTGTGCGGGCGCTTCTTCGATCATCTCGTTGAAGATGTCGATGAGCTCGTCAACCTCAAGTTCTTTGATGCGGTTCAGGTCGATAATCTGTGCGGACATGATTTCCTCGCTTTCTCTTATGCTCAATAGTGTCCTCTGCACGCGAGAATATACAAACTGCCATCCTGTATACGATAGACGAGCCGATTTGTTTCGTCTATGCGGCGGCTCCAACAGCCGGAGAGCTTTTCGCGGAGTGGTTCGGGTTTTCCAATTCCCTCGAATGCGTGTCGCTGCACATCTTTTAAGAGGTCATTAATTCGCTTCAAGGTTTTGCGATCTTGTCCCTGCCAATAGAGATAGTCTGCCCATGCACGTTCTTCCCATAGAAGTTTCATTCGTCAACCTCGATGAGGTCATGCTCTTCAAATTTTGCCTTGCCGCTTTTCATATCGGCCACAATACCTTCGAGGTATGCAATGTTGGCAGGAGAGTAGAACGGATCAACGGAAACATCGAAAGGGATGCGCCGCTCACGACTCATCTTTTTTGCAAAGATGGTAAATGCCGTTGTCATATTCATGCCAAGATCACGGCAGACTTGCTCCATGCTGCACTTCAAGTCTGTATCCATACGAAAATTGATCAATGTTTGTGGCATTTTCATCACCTCTTGTATAGAGTCTAACATGGGAGAAAGACAATGTAAAGATGAAATAAATACGATTATAGCATATTCCGCAAGAACTCCCGTGTCCTCTCCTCCTTCGGCGCAGAGAAAAATGTCTGCGGCTCTCCCTGCTCGACGATGACGCCGTTCTCCATAAAGATGACGTTGGTGGCTGCCTCGCGTGCGAATGCCATTTCGTGCGTGACGACAATCATGGTCATGCGTTCGGCGGCAAGTGCACGCATGGTGCGCAGCACCTCGCCCGTGAGCTCGGGGTCGAGGGCGGAGGTCGGCTCGTCAAAGAGCATGATGTCGGGCTTCATGGCAAGGGCGCGCGCGATGGCGACGCGCTGCTGCTGCCCACCCGAGAGCTGGCTCGGATAGTAGTTCTCGCGGTCGGAGAGTCCGACCTTTGCCAGCAGTTCGCGCGCATAGGGCAGGATCTCCTCTTTGCGTTGTCCCTTGACGTGACAGGGCGCTTCGATCAGGTTCTCAATGACGGTCATATGGGGGAAGAGGTTGAACTGCTGAAAGACCATGCCCGTGGACATGAGGATGCGACGCACGTCGGCATTGCTCGCATATGTCGCCGCCCGTTCTCCTTCCTTCGTCTCGCAGAGCGTTTCCCCGTTGATCGTGATCGTGCCGCGATCAATCGTCTCGAGTTTGTTGATGCAGCGCAGGAGTGTGGATTTGCCCGACCCCGAGGAGCCGATGATGGCAAGTACCTCGCCGCGCGTGAGGCTGAGGTCGATGCCGCGCAGGACACCGAGCTCACCGAAGGATTTATGAATGCCGCGCATGGAGAGCATCGTCTCGTTAGCTGCTGTATCTGCCATAGTATGCCTCCAGCTTTTTGAATCCATAGGTGAGCACGGCGGTCATTGTGAGGTAGAAGATGCCTGCAATGAGGAATGGGGTCATGTCGAACTCGCGCTGAACGATGGTGCGCGCGACGCGCAGGAGGTCGTTCATGGCGAGGATGTAGACGAGGGAGGTGTCCTTGACGAGGTTGATGGTCTCGTTGCTGACGGGCGGCAGGGTGATGCGCAGCACCTGCGGCAGGACGATGCGCCGCATGGTGAGCGGGGCGCTCATGCCGAGGACGCGCGCCGCCTCGAACTGCCCGCGCGGGACTGCCTGTATGCCGGAGCGGAAGATCTCCGCGAAGTAGGCGGCGTAATTGAGGACGAATGCGAGGAGTGCCGCTGCAATGTCGGGCAGCATGATGCCGACCATCGGCAGCGCGAAGTACACAAAGAGGAGCTGCAACATCAGCGGCGTGCCGCGCATGATCCAGATGTAGATCTCAAGCAGCCGACTCAGCAGGCGGAAACGCGAAAGCCTCCCGAGCGCGGCAAAGAGCCCGAGCGGGAGGGAGAGGGCGAGCGTGACGCAGAAAATCTCGAGGGTGACGGTTGACCCCTCGAGCATCAGAAGTGTTGTATCCAGTATCTTATCCATCAATTATTTCATCCTTGCAGGCAAAAAGAGACTGCCGCGCGGAGCGGCAGCCCCTTCTACCTTATTTTTATTTCGTGATGTCCTTCGTGAACCACTCGGTCGAGATCTTTGCCATCGTGCCGTCCTTCTTCATCTCGTCGAGGACTTTCTGAACCTCATCGCGCAGGGCAGTGTTGTCCTTGGCGAATGCAATGCCGAACTCGCTCGTGGGGCCGACCACAACGTCGAGCGCCTCGATCTCCTCGGGGTGCTTGCTCATGTAGTAGCGGCCGACGATCTCATCGCCGATGACGGCATCCAGACGACCGTTCTCGAGATCCATGAACGCCGCAACATAGTCGGGGTACTTCTTGACCTCCTTGACCTCGTTCTTGTAGAAGTCCGTTGCGTCGATGTACTCCTCGGCGGTGCCGGCGCTCTGCGTGCCGACTGTCTTGCCTGCGAGGCTCTTCTCATCCGTGACGGCGGTGTTGCCCTTCTTTACGAAGATGATCTGACGGTTGTCCATGTAGGGATTCGAGAAGAGCATATTCTCCTTACGCTTCTCGGTGATGTCGAGACCGTTCCAGAGAATCTGGACGCGGCCACTCTTGAGCTCCGCCTCCTTGCTCGACCAGTCGATCGCCTTGAACTCTACCTCGCGTCCGAGACGCTTCGCCGCCTCCTTTGCGAGGTCGACATCGAAGCCGACGATCTCGTTCTTCTCGTTCTTGAAGCCCATCGGTGGGAAGTTGTCGTCGAGTCCGACCACGATCTTGCCCATCTCTGCCGCATTGTCCGTCGAAGGTGCCTTTTCACTGCCGCAGCCCGTGAGGAGGGCTGCCGACAGCGCAAAGACCGCCGCGCCCGTAAATATATTTTTCCAGTTCATCTCCGCATCTCTCCTTAATTTGTTGCTTTAGTGAGATAAAGTGTTGACGTAGGTTATTATACGTCATAGATTAAAATAAAGTCAAGTTTTATTTTGGACAGGCAGGGTTTTTTTCATAAAGGGCGAAATATTTATAGGTGCAATAGTTTCGTACGTAATGAAGAGGAAAATCGAGGGAGGGCTTACCTTGCGTGCAATATCCGTGGACGATCTTGAAAATGGAATGATACTTGCGCGAACGATCGTCAATGCCAAACGTGTGGTTGTTGTATCGGAGAATACGGAGCTGACGGCGGCGCATATCACGCGCCTAAGGTTCTTGAAGATTCCTGTTGTCTACATTAAGGATGAGACGGAGCTGAAGGAGGACCGGTCGCCGATCTTCTCGCGTAGCAATCTCTTTATCAAGCAGTATGAGAATGTGGTCGGGACGGCGAAATCCATCTTTGAGGAGACGAAGAAGACGGGGAATGTGCCCGTTACCGAGACGAACGAGATGGTGCAGACAGATCTCCTGCCGCTCTCACGCCGTAGCGGGACGATTGACTATCTGAACGAGGTCAATCATCTGGCGAGCGACATCTACAACCACTCGCTGCGCGTGTCGATTCTCTCGGGCGTTATTGCGAAGTGGATGAAGCTGGATCGTGAGACGGCAAAGGATATCGTTCTCGCGGGCTTCCTGCACGATGTCGGCAAGTCGAGGTTCGATCAGCGCCTGCTCGAAAAGAATATTGATACGCTCACGGGCGAGGATTATGAGCGCTATATCCAGCACACTGTGGATGGGGCGCAGATCCTCAGAAATGTCGCGGGATTGACCGAGGGCGTGCGCCTTGCCGCGCTGCAGCATCACGAGCGGATGGATGGGAGCGGCTTCCCGTTCAATATCGCCGGCGAGGATATCCACCTCTATGCCCGCATCATTGCTGTTGCAGATCTCTATGATAATATCACGGTTGAGCGCGAGGGCTATCCACGCCGCACGCCGTTCGATGCAGTGTCGGAGATCGCGCGCCAGATGTATACGGCGCTCGATCCGCAGGTCTGCATCCCTGTGCTGATGAATATCAAGAATGCATTCCTCGGTTCGCGCGTGCTCCTCAGCAATCATCGCGAGGGCACGATCACGGCGTATCCGCACGGTGTTGTGCCGCTCCCAATCGTCACGATCTCGGAGGACGAGGTGATCGACCTCAACGAGAACAAGAAGATCACGATCATCGAGTACAACCCAAAATAATCTGCATGCCACGCAAAAAGCCCATCGGATCGCTCCGATGGGCTTTTTCGATGGCATCAGACGGTATCAGCTGATGCTTTGAAGTACGTTGTACCACTCAAGCACATTATCATAGGTCGGTTTCAGCTGGTCAGCAGGAAGGTTTAGGCGGTCGCTGCACGTGATGACCGCATCCCAATCGCCTTTTTCATAGGCGACAACGAGGTCGAGGAGGCGACGCAGATCGTTGTCCTCGCCGAGGAGTGCCGCATTGATATCGTCTGCGAGAGCAACTTCCTTGAGGACATCCTCCATGGGGAGGCTGAGCAGCACATCAAGCAGCGAGAACATACCGAGCAGGAAGCCCGTGTCCGGCGTAAGTCCGGGGCGCTTGAGACTCTGCGCGATGAGTTCGCAGAACTTTGCACGCAGAAGTGAGAGGGTGAAGAGCTCGGGCGGCTTGTCTTCGGAGAAGGTCTGGAGGCTGACGAGTGTCACCCAGCGGAGTACGCCGCTCGTGCCAAGGAGGACGGTCGCCTGCTTGAGGTTGGATACATGATTCGTGAGCCCGATGCCTGCGGAGTTGATGTAGGTGAGCAGCTTGTGAACGAGATTCGTATCCGAGGAGATGACGCCGGTGATGGCGGAGAAGTCGACGTTCTGTCGGTTGACCTCCCGCAGGAGACGTATCTTCGAAAGTGCGTTGCTCGTGAGGCGCTTCTGATGCAGGACTGCGGGCTTGCAGAAGAAATATCCCTGAAAGAGGACGTAGCCGTATTCGAGCGCCTGCTGGAATTCCTCCTCGGTCTCGATTTTCTCTGCCAGCAGACGGACATGCTTCGGCAAAATCTCGCGCATGCTTTTGCGCTCTTCGGGATCCGCTGTGATGCGGAAGTCGACCTTGATGATGTCCGCCATCTCGATGAGCGGTTCATAGCCGGGCAGGAGGACAAAGTCGTCGAGGGCGATCTTGTAGCCCGCCTCTTTCAGCTCCTGTACGACCGCCAAGATCTCGGGCGTGGGCTGCACAGTCTCAAGAATCTCCACAACGACGTTTTCCGACGGGAGGAGTTTCGGCGCGCGGGTCAGGAGGTTCTGCTCCGTGAAGTTGATGAATGCGCGCTTGTCCGAGACGAGCTTGTTCATGCCGAAGTCAAGCATGGCGTTGACCATGACGCTTTGCGTTGCAATGTTGCCGTCGAGGTTGGGGTCAAAGGCATTTTTGAGACCGCTGCGAAAGAGGATTTCGTACGCATATACTTTCTTTTGCTGATCTAATATGGCCTGTCGCCCGATAAATGCTTCTTCCATATAATTACGCCTCCATTATATTAGTTTTATCATTGTCTCTTCCGGAATAGATGATTCGAAAGGTATTATTGTAGTATCGTAGATATGGAGGTAGTATAGCATAGATTCTAAGAAAAAGAAATGAAAAAGGGGCGCTATAATGTTATAATGAAAAAAACAAAGTTGGAAGTGATTGTTCGTGCTTAATGATATTCAAATTGGACGCTATTTGCCCGGGGACTCCTTTCTGCACCGCATGGATCCGCGTGTGAAGATGGTGTTGCTCTTTTTCTTTTTGCTCCTCATCTTCTTTGTGGAAAATGTAGTGGGCTTTGTTGCGCTCTCCGTGTGTGTTGCGCTTCTGATGGTGTTTTCCAAGGTGCCGCTCGGGATGCAGCTGCGCTCCATTCGCCCGATCCTCTGGATTGTGCTCTTTACGTTCGGCGTGCATCTCTTTATGACGCCGGGCGCGGAGCTGTTTCGGATTGGCCCGTTTGCGGCGACATGGGAGGGCGTTGCACGCGGCGCGTACATCGGTCTGCGCCTCGTGTTGCTCATCCTGCTCAGCACGCTGCTCACGCTGACGACGAGTCCGCTGCGCCTGACGGACGGATTGGAGGCGCTGCTCTCGCCGCTGCGCCGCATCCATGTGCCGGTGCACGAGCTCGCGATGATGATGACGATTGCCCTGCGCTTCGTGCCGACGCTGCTCGAGGAGCTGGATCGCATTATGAAGGCGCAGAAGGCGCGCGGTGCGGATTTTGAGCGTGGGAATATTGTGCAGCGCCTCAAGGCCGTCGTGCCTGTGCTCGTGCCGCTCTTCCTCTCGGCATTCCGCCGTGCGGATGAGCTCGCGCTTGCGATGGAGGCGCGTTGCTATCGCGGCGGCGAGGGGCGTACGCAGATGAAGGAGCTGCGTACGGGACGGCTCGACTATCTGGCGATTGCCATTTTCTTTGCCGGTGCGGCGG
Source organism: Selenomonas sp. oral taxon 126 (assembly GCF_001683335.1). GTDB lineage: Bacteria > Bacillota > Negativicutes > Selenomonadales > Selenomonadaceae > Centipeda. The sequence goes on along the minus strand of NZ_CP016201.1, from coordinate 73,537 downwards.
GGATCTGTGCCCTGAGTCTCGGAGGGCTGAGCATTGCGCCCTGAGAACGTGGAACGGATGAAGGCGCGTGCGCGCAATATCGCGCTGAAGGTCGCCTATGACGGGACAAACTACCACGGCTTTCAGCGGCAGATGCCGCCCGTCGTCGCTGTGCAGAATGTGCTCGAATGCGCGCTTAGGAAGGTCTGTGCGGAGGAGGTGGAACTCGCTGCCGCAGGGCGGACGGATGCGGGCGTGCATGCCTACGGGCAGGTGGTGAACTTTTTTACGGATGGGCGCATTCCTGTGGAGCGGCTGCCGCGTGCGGTGAACGGACTCCTGCCGCCCGACATTGTCGTCACGGAGGCGTGGGAGGCGGCGCGGGATTTCAGTGCGCGCCACTCTGCGACGGGCAAGGCGTATGTCTATCGGCTCGCGCAGTGCACAGTACCTGACCCGTTCATGCGCAATTATGCGTGGCAGATTTTTCAGCCGCTCGATGTGGAGGCGATGCGCGCGGCGCTTGCGCTGCTCGTCGGGACACATGACTATTCGTCCTTTCGTGCGGCGGGCGGCGCACCAATGTCGCCCGTGCGCACGCTCGATGAGATACGCCTGACGGAGGAGGGGGCGGGGCGGCTCTCGTGCTATCTCCACGGCAACGGCTTCCTCTATCACATGGTGCGCAATATCATGAGCACGGTGGTGAGTGTGGGGCTTGGGCGCATCTCGGTGGAGCGCTTTGCCGAGATCTTTGCCGCGCGGGATCGGCGGCTTGCGAGCCCGACGGCGCCCGCCTGCGGGCTCTATCTCGTCAGTGTGGACTATGCGGAGTGAGTGGCTGTGTTATGTTCGCGGCGTTGATGAAGCGCGTGTAACGATGAAAGGGGCGATTGGCATGGAGCGGGAGGCGGCACAGCGGCTCGTCGTGGAGGCGGCACGTGAGCTGCGGCACGGCTCGCGCGAGGATGGGGCACGCGGCAGCGCGGTGCTCACGCTTGTGAATGCGATCCTCGACATGGCACTCGCGGAGGAGGCGACGGATGTTCACCTCGAGCCGATGGACGGCGGGCTGCGGATTCGCATACGTGTGGATGGGCTGCTGGCGGAGCGCCCCGTCCGCTTTCCGCCGGAGCTTGCTCCCGTCATTGTCGCGCGTCTGAAGGTAATGGCGGGCATCGACACGGCAAAGCGCAACCGCCCGCAGGACGGGCAGATCCGTTATCGCTATGGCGAGCGGCTGATCGATATGCGCGTAGCGGTGCTCCCCGTACTCGGGGGAGAGCGCATGGTTGTGCGCATTATGGACGCCTCGGAGCGATTCCTCAGCTGTGCGGAGCTGGGCTTTACGCCGCACAATCAGGAGATCTTCGAGCGACTGATCCGCCGCCCGACGGGACTGCTCCTCCTCTGCGGACCGATGAACTCGGGCAAGACGACGACGCTCTACGCCGCGCTCTCGGCGCTGAACGAGCCGAGCTGTCACATCATGACGCTTGAGGATCCCGTGGAACGGCGGCTCGATGGCATTAGTCAGTTTCAGGTAAATGTGGAGGCGGGGCTGACCTTTGTCGCGGGACTGCGTGCGGCGCTCAGGCAGGATGCACAGAAGATTTTACTCGGCGAGATTCGCGATCGCGAGACGGCGGAGATGGCGGTGCGCATTGCACTCACGGGGCACGCGCTCTTTTCGACGCTGCATACGGAGGATACGGTCTCGGCGGTCTTTCGCATGATCGAGATGGGCGTTCCACCCTATCTGCTCGCGGCGACCCTTTCGGGCGTGATTGCACAGCGGCTCGTGCGGCGTGTCTGTCCGCACTGCTCTGAGGAATACGCGATTTCACGCGATTCCCGCGAGGCAATGCAGCTGGGCGAGCTCTATCATGAGGGGATGCAGCTCACGCGCGGGCAGGGCTGTGTGCACTGTCACGGCAGCGGCTATCGCGGGCGCATGGCGATTCATGAGGTGCTGCCTGTCACGGAGCGGCTGCGCGCGGCGATTCTTGCGGCACATGACAAGGAGACGCTACGTCGCGCGGCAGAGGGGGATGGCATGGCGACGCTGTGGCAGGACGGCGCAGCAAAGGCGTGTGTGGGCAAGACGACGCTCGCGGAGGTGGGGAGGGCACTCTATGGATGAGAGCGTGGCATGGGAGGATATTCTCCGCCGCATGATTGCATCGGAGGCGTCCGATCTGCATATGGCACCGCAGCAGCCTGTGCGTGTGCGCCGTGACGGCGTGCTTGCTGCCGAGCCGTTCCTCCCGACCGCAGCGTGCATGGAGTTACTGCTTCATGAAATGCTTACTGAGGAGCAGCGCACAGCTGTCCGTGTGCGCGATGTCGATTTCGCATGGACATATGCGGGGCGGCGTTTTCGCGGGAATGTCTACCGCATGCAGGAAGGCGTGGGGCTTGCCCTGCGCCTTTTGCCCGCGCGTATCATGACGCCCGAGGAGATCCATATGCCGCCTGCACTGCAATCTCTGTCGGAGGCGCACGACGGGCTCGCGCTGATCTGCGGGGCGACGGGCGCGGGCAAGACGACGACCCTTGCAGCGCTGATTGAGGCGATCAATCAGACGCGCAGCGTGCACATCATCACGCTCGAAGACCCCATAGAATACGTCTTTTCTCCTGTGCACTCGTTTCTGAGTCAGCGCGAGGCAGGGCGTGACTTCTCCTCGTTTGCCGATGCCGTGCGGAGCGCCCTGCGCGAGGATCCTGATATCCTCCTCGTCGGGGAGATCCGCGACCGAGCGACGATGGAGGCGGCGCTGATGGCGGCTGCAACAGGCGTGTTGGTATTCGGGACGCTCCATACGCGGAGCGCGGCACAGACGGCGCTGCGCGTGGAGGGGATGTTCCCCAGCGAGGCACGCGATACGGTGCGGGCGCAGTTTGCCGATGTTCTGACGGGGATCTTTGCCCAGCGCCTCCTGCCGAAGAAGGGCGGCGGGCGGATTGCGGCATTCGAGGCGCTCTGTGCGACGCCTGCTGTGCGGAATATCCTGCGGCAGGGCAGCTACAGTCAGCTGCCCTCCGTCATGATGAGCGGCGCGGCGCAGGGGATGCAGACGGCGGAGATGGCAGAGAAGGAGCTGCGTGCAAAGGGCATGATCGCATGAAGTGCTTTTCCTACCATGCGCGTTCCGAGGGTGGCATGTCTCTGCGCGGCACGATCACGGCGGACTCTGCGCCTGCGGCCGTGCGTGCCCTTGCGGCAGAGGGGAAGATTGTGCTGCGGATCAGCGAGCAGAACGGCTTTCACCTGCCCAATGTCCCGCGCGTGCATGCGGGGATATCGGCAGAGGAGCGGATTGCATTCCTGCATGAACTGGCGGTGCTCCTCGAGGCGGGACTTCCCGTGCATGAGGCGCTGGCACATCTGCGCGCGGGCGTGTCCGAGCGATCCTCCTACGGACGGCTGATCGCCGCGCTTCATGCGGAGGTGTCGAGAGGCATGCCGCTCTCTCAGACGATGGAGATGCGCCCTGCAGCATTCCCCGAGAGTCTGGTCGGGATGGTGCGCGCAGGGGAGGAGAGCGGGCGGCTTGATACGATCCTGCAGGAGGCAGCTGCCGCTCTCACCGAGGCTCATGTCCTGCGTGAATCGCTGCGCAGTGCGCTCGCCTACCCGCTTTTCCTGCTTGCGGCGACGTCGCTTTCCGTGCTTGTCATGACGGTGTTCGTCTTGCCGGTCTTTGCCGCACTCCTGCGCGACCTTGGCACGGAGCTGCCGCTGCCGACGCGGATGCTGCTGGGGATTTCGGATCTCATTGCGGCGCAACCCTATCTCGTTCCTGCCGTTGCTATCGGCATCGCGTTCGCTGCGACGCTGCTGCTCAGAGTGCCCTCTCTGCGCCGCTATGGCGATGCGCTCCTCCTGCGCGTGCCTGTGCTCGGTATGTTTGTGAAACTCTCCGCATGGCAGATGATCCTGCGCACGCTTGCGTTCCTCCTGCGCAGCGGGATTCGTCTCGACCGCGCTGTTGGTTTGGTGCGCTCCGTGACGGATAACCGCGCGATTGTGCACCATCTCGCGCGGATGGAGCAGAGCCTCGTCGAGGGGCGCACATTTGCGCAGATCGTCCTGTGTGAGCCGTATCTGCCCTCCATATTGCGTGGGATGCTCGCTGCGGGCGAAGCGGCGGGCGATCTGGAACGCCTCCTGCAGCACGCGGCAGATTATTGTCGCCGCAGGGCGGGGGCGTATGCTGCGCGGATTGAGGCACTTGCCGAGCCTCTGATGATCGTCCTCGTTGGTGCGGTCATCTTCTTTGTTGTCCTATCGGTACTCCTGCCGATCTTTGATGCGATGGATGCGATGATGTAGCGCATAAAAATAGTGCTGTGTCATGAAAGTTATGTAACTTCATGGCGCAACACTATTTTTATTTCCGCATCCGCTCAAAGAAGACGGCGCAGCTCATACAGGCGGCAAAGATCAGCGCGAGGTCGAGCTGATACTGCCACGTGCCGACAATGCCGCCGAATGACAGGTGCTCGTATAGGATTTTCTCGTAGATATGCGTTGTGATAAAGGCGTGCAGCCCTGCGATGATGAGGAGGACGCCGAGTGCATCAAAGATGCGAGAGATACTTGCAGGGATGTGCAGCGAGAAGCTGCGCAGGATCGCGTTCCATATCGCGTGCCAGTGAAAGCCCACGTGGATGCCGACGATGAGATAGAAGAGGACGGCGGCGGCAAGATGTGTCCCGTGAACGTAGATCGATGTGAGTCCGCGCAGACGGACAACGGGAACCGCGTAGAGCGAGATCATGATGCCCGTTGCAATGACGACGACGAGCAGCACGAGCATGACGGCGTTGACGATGTTGAGCGGCGTAACCCTGAGCCGCAGCGTGATGAGTGCGCGCAAGTAGCGGCGCACGAGGATGAGATGGATGCCGCCGAGCAGGAGGAATATGAGCCCGAGGTACTCATGGACAGGCTCTGTCGTGAGCAAACGGTTTGGCAGAAAAAGGATCGCCGCCCAGATGAGGATGTAGAGCAGCACGCGCATCAGTTCGTATACCCAAGCGAGGCGAGCCAGTTCGCGACCTCGAGTTTTGCCTCATCGGGATTGTTATGTACGAATTTTCCCTGAATGCCGAAACCCTTTCGCAGCTGCGCACCCTTTGCAAAGCGCGGGATATCCTCCTCCATGCCGCTCATCGCATTCCCCATGCCCGTACAGAAGGGGATGATCGTCTTGCCCGTGAAATCGTAGCTCTCGAGGAATGTGTAGACAGGCATCGGGAGATCCTGATACCAGATCGGATAGCCGAGGTAGATGATATCATAGGAGTCCATGTCCTCCACACGTGCAGCGAGCGCAGGGCGTGCAGATGATGCCTGTTCCTCCTTTGCGATCTTTGTCATCTCCTGATAGGCGGCAGGGTAGGGGTTGACCGTCTGAATCTCGAACACCTTGTCGGCGCGCGTGATTTCCGCAATCTGCTCCGCAATGATGTGCGTATTTCCCTTTTCGATGTAACCGACTTCGAAGTTCTCTCCTGCGCGCGAAAAGAATGCGACGAGCACGCGCTTGCCTGCAAAATCGGCGGGCGGATGGACGGGACGGGCGAGGTCGAGTACGGCAGCGTTTGCATGCTCATCGCCGCTGTCGCTGCCCGTCATATTCCCGCAGCCGACAGCGAGGAATGTGAGGCCGATGCAGAGGAGAGATAAGAGCTTTTTCATCATAACACCCCTTTCGTGTTTTGTTATTATATAGGAAAAAAGAACTAAATTCAATACGAAAAATCCAACAGAAAAAATCAGTCACATTGCTGCATGCTGTGTGACTGACTCATGTTTGGAAACAAAAATTATTTTCCTGAAAAGGTGAATTTCAGACCCTGTGTCAGGGGCGGCAATGTGCCTCCCTCGAGTTCGATTTGTCCCGGCATCGAGCCCTTCGCGTTAAAGATGAGGGTGCAGTGACCGCTTTCGCGGATTGTGTCGTTTGCATTCTCTCCGACGCGTACGATCTTGTACTTCTGCTTGCCGATAGTGAGCGTATCGCCGACAGCAATCTCTCCTGCCAGCTCGCTCGGCGTATGCTCGAGAACCATCTCGGCAAGGTTTGGATGCGCACCCTCATCCAGCAGGATGACGCTGCTGTTGGACTCGAGAAATTTGCGCGCCAGCTTGCCGATGGCGGTAATGGTGACTTCATACTTTACACTCATGGTAATGCCTCCCCGGATCATGCTCCGAATTTCCCAACGATTCCTTAAAATTATTCTACCACAAGCCTTCCTTATTGTAAAATCTTTTCGCGTGGGGATGCATTGACAAGCGAAAGGGAAATTAGTACACTTTCAATAAGGGAATCTATAGAAATATATGGGGAGATTCCATAGCGACAATTTTATAGGGGGGACTTTTATGCAGGACATTCGTATCGACAGCCCTCTCAGGGGGCGGCTCATCCCGCTCTCGGAGGTGACGGATCCGGCGTTTGCGAGCGGTGCGATGGGGCGCGGTGCGGCGATTGCCGACCCCGAGGGGCGTGTCGTCTCGCCCGTGGATGGCGAGGTCACGGTGCTCTTCGGCTCGAAGCATGCCATCGGCATTCACTCGACGGATGGGATGGATCTCCTCATCCACGTCGGTGTGGACACGGTGAAGCTCGAGGGCAAGCATTTCACGGCACACGTTGCGCAGGGCGATACGGTCAAGCGCGGACAGCTGCTCCTTGAGTTCGATCCCGAAGCCATCCGCGCAGAGGGCTATGAGACGACAACGCCCGTACTCGTGACGAATGCGGCGGACTACGGCAAGATCACGCTCGCGCTGGGCGAGGCGGAGATCTCCTCGGGCGGTGATGAGCCTGCCGAGGAAAGCAAGTCTGCGGCGGAAGCTCCGGCGGACGATGACATCGATCCGAATCTGCCGAAGGAGGAGCGCGTCGCAAAGCTCATCTGGAAGTATGTCGGCGGTGCGGGCAATGTCCGCAGTGCCGAGCACTGCGCGACGCGTCTGCGCCTCATCGTGAACGACAAATCGCTCATCGACGAAAAGGCGATTGAGAACATCGACGGTGTAAAGGGGCAGTTCTTTGCCGCCGCACAGTATCAGATCATCCTCGGCACAGGCTTTGTGGACAAGGTCTTTGATGCGTTTGTTGCGGGCACGAATCTTGTGGGCGCGGTCAACAGCAAGCAGGAGGCGTACGATCAGATGACGCCACTGCAGAAGGTCTCTCGCACGCTTGGCGATGTCTTCGTGCCGATCATCCCCGTGCTCGTTGCAACCGGTCTTTTCATGGGACTGCGCGGTGCGGCGCAGAGTCTCGGCATTGAGATGAGCGAGAACCTCGTCCGCATGAGCCAGATTCTCACAGATACGGCGTTTGCATTCCTGCCCGCGCTCGTCTGCTGGTCGACGATGAACCGCTTCGGCGGCACGCCCGTCATCGGCATCGTCCTCGGCCTCATGCTCGTTGCGCCGCAGCTCCCGAACGCCTATGCGATTGCGGCGGGCGACGCCGTGCCGCTCTCGATGGAGATCCTCGGCATTCCGATTCCCGTCGTCGGCTATCAGGGCTCTGTTCTGCCCGCACTCGTGCTCGGTATCTTTGCCGCGCGTCTCCAGAAGTGGTTCAAGACCTTCGTGCCCGACATCATCGACCTCATTGTGACGCCGTTCCTGACGCTCTTTGTCTCGATGCTGCTGGGACTCCTCATCATCGGACCCATCATGCACACGCTTGAGATTGGCATCTTCGGCGCAGTGCGTGCCTTCCTGGAGCTCCCGTACGGCATCGGCGGCTTCATCGTCGGCGGCGTGCATCAGGTCATCGTCGTATTCGGCGTGCACCATGTATTCAACGCGCTCGAGGTACAGCTGCTCGCCACGACAGGGCTCGACCCGTTCAACGCGATCATCACGGGCGCGATTGTCGCACAGGGCGGCGCAGCGGTCGCTGTGGCGGCACGCACGCATGACGCGAAAAAGCGTGCGCTCTACATCTCCTCGGCAGTTCCCGCGTTCCTCGGCATCACAGAGCCGGCGATCTTCGGTATCAACCTGCGCTTCATGAAGCCGTTCATCTACGGTCTCGTCGGCGGCGCGTGCGCGGGCGCGATTGCGGGCTTCCTGCATCTTGCGGGCACGGGCATGGGCATCACGGTGCTGCCGGGCACGCTGCTCTATCTTGACCACCTTGCTGAGTACGTTCTCGTCAATGCGGTCGGCTTTGGCGTGGCATTTGGTCTGACCTTCACCTTCTTCCGTCCTGAGGAGTGAGCACTGTGGAGAATTTTGACAAGCGGGCAATCGACGCGCGGCTTGCGGAGGGATTCCCCTTCACGCATCGCTGGCACAACCGCTTTCATCTCGAAATGCCGTTCGGCCTCATCAACGATCCGAACGGCATGACGTACCACAACGGCGCATATCACATCTTCTACCAGTGGAATCCCTTTGGCTGCGCACATAAAAATAAATCATGGGCGCATACGAAGACGCGGGATTTCTGCACCTATCAGATTCCGCAGCTCGCGCTCTGGCCGACGGACGAGCACGACAAGGACGGCTGCTACTCGGGCTGCGGCACGGAGGAGGACGGGCATCTGCGCGTCCTCTACACCTGCAATGCAAAGGATGAGCAGGGCAACCGCAGCTCTGTGCAGCGCTTCGGAACCTATACGAAGGCGGCGGGCGCGGTCAAAAAAGAGGAGATCATCATCGACGGGCCGCCGCCGGGTTTTACGGCGCATTTTCGCGATCCCTATCTCTTTGAGCGGCATGGCGTACGTCATCTCATCATCGGAGCACAGACGGAGGAGAAGCGCGGCTGCGTGCTCGTCTACCGCGAGGCGCCGATCCGCTGGGAATGCCTCGGGGAGCTGCGCACGCAGCTGAAGGACTTCGGCTATATGTGGGAGTGTCCGAACCTCCTCTCGTTCGGTGACAGCGACGTGCTCGTCTTCTGTCCGCAGGGCGTGGAGGCGCGTGCCTACGACCGCCAGAACATCTATCAGGCGGGCTACATCGCGGGGCACGCCTCGATGGATGCGATGGAGATGCTGATGCACGGGCGGTTCAAGGAGCTCGATCACGGCTTTGATTTCTACGCACCGCAGATCCTGACGCACGAGGGACGGCACATCCTCATCGGCTGGATGGGGATGCCCGACCGAGAGGAGGACTACCCGACGCGGGAGGAGGGTTGGATGCACAGCCTGACGCTCCCGCGCGTGCTGACGCTGCGACAGGGGCATATCTTCTCCGAGCCCGTACGCGAGCTGAAGGCGCTGCGCCACCGTGAGACCGAGCGCGCGATGGAGGCGGAGGGGGAGAGCGAGTTCTCCGCGACCCTCTACGATCTCACGGAGTTCATCCTCGATCTCACGATGGGGGAGGCGCATACGGTCTCCGTCGAACTCGTCTTTGGACTTGAAAAGCTCGTCTTCCGCTACAACCGTCTCGAGCAGGTCATGACCATTGACCGCACGGGCATGAAGCTCGGCGGGCGCGGCAAACGCGTCTTCAAGCTGTATGCCGAGGATACGCTCTCCATGCGGGTGTATGTGGATCACGGTGCCGTCGAGGCATTCTTTCAGCACGGCGAGGAGTCTGCGACCATCGCCATCTTCCCCGAGAAGAACATTCAGCCGACGCTGCGCGTCTTCTCCGACGTCGATATGCGGCTCCTCTCGGGCGTACTCTGGGAGCTTGAGCCGTTTCACTACGAGGCAGTGGGCACGGTATGAGCGGCATCATCTTACGGCGGTTTGTCAGTATGTTGGTCGTGCTGCTTGCCATGACCGGCGGGACATTCGTGCTCATGCAGCTCTCGCCCGTCGACCCTGTCGCGCTTCACTTTGTCATGATGGGCGTTCCCGCCGACCCGCAGCTTGTCGCGGAGTTTCGTGCGGAGCTGGGACTGGATCAGCCGCTGATCGTTCAATATGCGCACTGGCTGTGCGGGATACTGTCCGGCGATCTCGGCTACTCCATCGCCTATGGCGTTCCCGTTGCGGAATTGGTGCGTGAGGCACTGCCACGGACGCTTGCGCTTGCGGGACTCTCTGTTCTGTTTGCTGCAGTGGCTGCAATTCCGCTCGGTCTGCTTGCCTTTTATCGGCATGGGACATGGATCGACCATGCCGCGCGCATCCTGTCATTTCTAGGAATCTCTCTGCCGACCTTCTGGGTCGGCCTTTTGCTGATTTTGCTGTTCTCCGTTCATCTTCGTCTCGTTCCTGTGACGGCGACGGATGGCCTGCGCGGGATGATCCTGCCGGCTGCGGCTCTCGCCATCTGGATTGCGGGGCTTTATATTCGTCGCCTTCGCAATGCTCTGCTCGAGGAGCATGGGAAAAACTATGTGATTGGGGCGCATGCGCTCGGACTGCCGGCTCATGTTGTCCTATGGCGTTATATCATGCCGAATGCACTGACGGGGCTGGTCCCGATGCTCGGACTTACGCTCGGGAATATTCTCGGCGGCTCTGCCGTCATCGAGACGATTTTTGGATGGCGCGGCATGGGGCAGCTGATGACGACGGCAATCCTCGCGCAGGACTATCAGCTGATGCAGGCGTATATCCTGTGGGGGACGGGGATTTTTGTGGTGATGAATTTCATCGCCGATCTCATCTGTCTCCGTTTGGATCCGCGCCGCATGCAGGAAGGGGGGGCGCGTCAGCTATGAGTTATCTGTGGGGCAGGCTGCTGCGCCGTCGGGATTTCTGTATCATCGGCATACTGCTCATCGTGTGGGCACTGCTCGCAGTGCTTGCACCCTATATCGCTCCCTACGATCCCTATGAACAGGATCTGACGATGCGTCTGACGGGCAATACGGCAGTACATTTCTTTGGAACGGATCAGCTCGGGCGCGATATTCTTTCGCGCATCCTGTACGGCGGGCAGATCAGCCTGTCGGTCACGTTGCTCATTGTCGCAATCACAGCTTTTTTTGGCATTGCTGTCGGGATGGTTGCAGGATTCCTGCGGGGAACGTCGGATCGCGTCATGACGGCCCTGCTGGACTTCTTTCTGGGAATGCCGTCGCTCGTCGTCTCCATCGCTCTGATTGGCGTGCTCGGTCCGAGCATTCCGCATCTCATTCTCGCACTCTCGTTCACGCATTGGGCGGAGTATGCCCGCGTTGCACGCACACTCGTGCAGTCCGAGCGGGAGAAACCCTATGCACGGTATGCGGTGTTCAGTGGGGCAGGGCTTTGGGGCGCACTGTCCTCCTACCTCCTGCCGAATGTTCTGCCGCGCCTCTTGGTGCTCATTTTTCAAAATATCGGAGAGATTCTGCTCACGGTTGCGGGACTTTCTCTCATTGGCATCGGCGTGCCTCTGCCCTATCCGGAGTGGGGAACGATGCTCATGGGAGCGCGCGACTATTTGCAGACCGCCCCGCAGCTCATGATTTACCCCGGGGCGGCGATCTTTGTGACGATCTTTCTGTTCAACTATATGGGGGATATACTGCGCGACGTAATGGATCCGTCCGGGGGGTGATGTGTATGACAGGGAATCGTATCTTAGCGTAGTTTTTGGGGGAAAGAAGGAGAAAATCCATGAAAAAATTGTATGTGCTCATGGCGCTGATGCTCCTGATGATGGGGCTTCTCGCGGGCTGCGGCTCGGAGAAACAGGAGGCTGCGGGCAAGCATCTGAATGCTGCCCTGTATTGGTTCGGTGAGTCCGTCGATCCGGCGCACGAGTGGGACGGCTGGACGGTGACGCGCATCGGCGCAGGTGAGACGCTTGTCACGGTCTCGGACAAGATGGA
>NZ_CP016201.1:58103-61759 GCF_001683335.1 Selenomonas sp. oral taxon 126 | reverse complement strand
ACACCGCAGCTTGCCGATAAGTGGGAGGCGGTCAACCCGACGACGTGGCGTTTCCACATCCGTGAGAATGTGAAGTTCCAGGATGGTGAGGCGATGACGCCGGAGCTCGTCAAGGCATCGCTCGAGCGCACGCTGAAGGAGAGCCCGCGCTCGCAGAAGTCCTCGAAGATCAAGGAAATCAAGGTGGACGGACAGAACCTCCTCATCGAGACGACGGAGCCGTACGGCGCACTCGTGGCGGCACTGACGGAGCCTGCCTTTGTTATCATCAATACGAAGGCGGATCTCTCGAAAGCGGATTCCGCACCTGTGCTGACGGGCCCCTATCAGATTGTCGGCTTCAAGAAGAACGAGGAGATTCAGCTCAAGAAGAATGAGCACTATTGGGACGGCACCCCTGGGCTTGACACGCTTACGGTCAAGAACATCGAGGATGACAACAAGCGTGCGATGGCACTGCAGGCGGGCGATGTGGATTACATCCAGCGGTGCAACAGTGCGAGCCGCAGTCTCTTTGAGAATGACAAATACAAGATCCATGAGATCACGGGTGTGCGTGTCTATATGTTCCGCATGAATCTCGAGCGTGTGCTCGCGGATGCACATCTGCGTCGTGCACTCAGCTATGCGGTTAACTACGATGATCTGGTGAAGATCGAGGGGAACGGCACAGCTGTCGCAGGGGCGGTATTTCCGCCGCACCTCGGGCCCTCGTATCAGGAGTCGCTGCGGCAGCATACGGATCTCGCAAAGGCCGCGGAGGAGCTTGCCGCCGCAGGTTATACCGCGAAGAATGCAGATGGCTATGTGACGAAGGACGGCAAGGAACTCGAGCTGACGATCAATGCGTGGGGCAGCAAGTCCGAGATTTATGAGGCTCTGCAGAACCAGCTCAAGCAGGTGGGCATCAAGGCGACGATCCGCCGCATCCAGAACTCCGAGGAGGCAAAGACGAAGCGAGACTTTGACCTGACGGAGAGCAACTGGATCACGCTCGGCACAAATGATCCGTTCTGGTATCTGGATCAGACACTCCGCTCGACCAGTGAGGAGAACGTCGGTCACTACAGCAACCCCGAGGTTGACAGCCTCCTGAAGCGAATGGGCGACTCTGCGGATGCCAAGGAACGCCTTGCACTCGCCGGTCAGATTGAGAACCTCGTGCTGCAGGATACGCCGAGCCTCTTCCTGTTCAGCGTGGCGAACCAGGTTGTCGCGACGAGCAAGGTGTCGGGCGTCTATATGCACCCGATCGACTACTACCTCATCACGAAGGATCTGACGATTGGCGGGAAGTAAGGCGGCGGACAGATCAGGCTCCCTGCTCTCGATTGTGCGCCTGACACTGCGCATTCATGCACATTGTGTGCTGCGTGATGTGACGATGGAGGTCGGGCGCGGTGAGATTGCAGCGGTCGTCGGTGAGAGCGGCTGCGGGAAATCAACCCTCCTGCGCGCCGTCATCGGCGTTCTGCCGGACGGCGGCATCATCGACGGCGGCGCGATCTCCTTTTGCGGGACGGAGCTGCTCGATGCTGCCGCATATGTGCGCAGTGACCTGATGGGGCGGGACATCGCAGTTCTTTTTCAGGATCCCGGTGCCTATCTGAATCCCATACGCCGCATCGGTGCACAGTTCTCCGACTATCTGAAGGCGCACGGTGCGGGGCGCGACTGGCGGGAGACCGCGATTGCTGCTCTGCGTCGTGAGGGTCTGGAGGATCCCGAAAAGATCATGGAGGCGTATCCGTTCCAGCTCAGCGGCGGTATGCGCCAGCGCGCTGCCACGGCAATGACGCTCTCGCTCGCGCCGAAATTCCTCTTGGTCGATGAGCCGACAAGCGCACTCGATGTCATTGCGAGCCGCAGTCTGCTCGATCGGCTCAAGCGTATGGCGGGGGAGCAGGGCTGCTCCATCGTCTTTGTGACGCATAATATGGACGCAGCAGCCTATGTAGCGGATACGATCTACATCATGCAGAGCGGCAGATTTGTTGAACATGGCAGGGCAGAGGATGTCCTGCACCGGCCGTCGCATCCCTATACGAGGGTCTTGCTGGATGCTGTTCCGTATTTGACGTGAGGATCGGGGGGCGTATGAAAGAAAATGTTCTTCGCGTTCAGGATCTAAAGAAAACCTATCGTGAGGGAACGCGCCTCGTCGAAGCGGTCAGGGGGGTGTCCTTTGACCTATATGCGGGAGAAATCACCGGAATCGTCGGTGCAAGCGGCTGCGGGAAGTCCACGCTCCTGCAGATGATTGCGGGACTTGAAACGCCGTCTGACGGATGTATTTCCTTTTTGGGACAGACGTTGACAGCGGTGCAGAGAGGATGGCCGCGCGATGTCTACCGACATCTCCAACTGATATTTCAAAATCCGCTCGAGGCATTCAGCCCGCGTATGACGGTCGGGCAGTTTCTGCTCGAGCCGCTGCGCCGTTTCGGCCTTGTCACCGACGGGGAGGAGCGCAGTACCCTGCATATGATGCTGGAGCGCGCACACCTGCCGTCCGATACGGCAGAGCGTCTGCCGCATCAGCTCAGCGGGGGTCAGCTTCAGCGTGCAGTGATGATCCGAGCACTCTTTGTTCGTCCCAATCTGTTGCTCTTTGATGAACCGACCAGCGCATTGGATGTTGTTACACAGGCAGCTCTTCTGGATTTTATCCGCGAACTGCATTCTGAGTATGGGTTTACGGGGCTTTTTGTCACGCATGACCTTGCGGTTGTGCAGAAGATGACCACACGCGTTCTTGTCATGGAGCATGGTGAAATTGTCGAAGAACTGCCGTCAACGGCACTGAGGGAGGCAGTACATCCCTTCACACGACGGCTGATTGCAGCACAGCTGCCGCATGATTGCACATAAAAAAGACTGCGTACGGAGATGCGGCTCCGTACGCAGTCTTTTTTGATGGATTCAGCACCGCTGATCAGTGCTTCCTTATATCCTGCTCTTGATTTTGTCGAGACAGGAGAGAACCTCGTCGGACAGACGGTCGACCTCGGGCAGGTTCCGCTCTACCTCCTGCATACGCTTGTCATGATATGCACGGATTGTTGCGGCACAGAGCTTGTGGAACTTCTCATGGCAGATACCGAGGGTCTCGAATTCCGGCATACGACCGTACGATTCCTTGCCTTCGCCGAAGTACCATTTTCCGAGGCGGCATACTGTATGGTTCTCGACATCGGCTGCGTTGAGCTCGATATTGCCCCACATCATTTGGTGCATCCGCATTCCCCAGATCATGTGGTCGGTCTTTGCAAATTCGATCATTTCTTTCGGACCAAAGCCGAGTTTTAATGCACCGATGTTCATGCGCACCGTATTGATTTTACGGATCGAATCATACATATCTCGGTTGCAGGTCTTTGAGCCGTCCGTCATTCGTACCACATCATTGGTGGTGGACTGGAGGGTGGCGTTCATCTCCTCGAATGCCGCAGATTGACGCTGGGCAAGCGGCGCGAGATCGTCGATTGTTTTGTTGATGGCATCAAAGACTGCGGTGAGCTTGCTCGATTCGCCGGATGCCTGCCCCACGGCCTCGACATTGGCACGGAAGGAGTCGTCCATCTGTTGGAACTCATTCGTAATCTGCTCGACGCCCGTGCGAATCTGCGTCAGCTGGTCACGGATCTCATCGACGG
>NZ_CP016201.1:51343-58078 GCF_001683335.1 Selenomonas sp. oral taxon 126 | reverse complement strand
GTTCTTCGACTGCTCCGCAAGCTTACGCACCTCATCGGCAACGACGGCGAAACCACGTCCATGCTCGCCTGCGCGGGCAGCCTCAATAGAGGCGTTGAGCGCAAGCAGATTCGTCTGCTCGGCGATGCTGTTGACCGTGACGACAAGGTTGTCGATGCTCGCCGTGCGCTCGTGGAGGCTCTTGACATCCTGCGTCATGCTCGTGAGTCCGGTCTGCGCGGTGCCCGTTTCTTGCGCGACCGTCTGAATGCTCGTCTGTGCGAGATCCATCGCATCCTTTCCGCGCCCCGTTTGATCTGCCGTCTCCGAGGTTGCCTCAGCGAGGTGGACGATGTCCTCTGTCATCGAGTTCACCGCATCGAGCAGCTCTTTGACATTCGTCTCCACAATGCGGTTCTCGCGTGCCAGCTCGTTCAGCTGCGCGGATGCACGTACAATATCGTAGACGGACTGATTGATATCGAGTGACAACCCGGTCAGTGTCTCGCGCCGCTGCTGTGCAAACTGTTCGATGAGGCGAGCGACGTTCTGCATACCGGGATCTTTGAGTACCGGCGGTCGTTTGCTCAGATCTCCGTCAAGCAGCGTGCGCAGATAGTTTTCCAGCTCTTTTGTCTCTCCTTGCGTGGAGACCGGTGCCGGTCTTTCGTTGGCATCCTTTCGCGATGAAAAAAACATAATACGTCCTCCCTTTTAAGTGTTTGTCAATTACCAATAGTTTGATAACAAACGGTACAATCTCGACGTTTCCCTCCTGTCATGCAGTATCGAGCGGTTCTTTGCGGTGCCAACATCTTTTCCCCTAGGATGTTCCGCCTAGTCTCGACGCAGTTATTGTAGCATAATCGGTGTATGCTTGAAAAGAGTAAATTGCGTTCTGTGTCGCTGTTTTTTATCCGTGGAGGAGAAAAAAAGAACCGTCGGCAGACGCGCTACCGAACGGTTCTCTCTGTATCCCGTTGTCAATGTGTATGATGGCTATCCTTCAGGATGCCGACCATCGCCTTCTGGACGACATCAAGTACATCGTGGAGTACGGCGTTATACATCTCACCGCCATCGACGACGCCGCGTCCGTTCTCCGTGAGGAAGAATTTCTTCGGATGCTCCGTCGCTGCGTATGCTTCATCAAATTTTGCCTTGACCAGTGCTTCAAAATCCATGAAAAGCCCTCCTTAAACACAATAACCAATAGAAGCATTATAGCATATTTTTTTCGTGCTGTCCCGTTTCTTTTACAGATTTTTGCGAAAAATATCAGTTGTTCATTAGGGAATGAGCATGCAGTTGGCGAGCCATGTGAGACCGCAGGCACGCAGTTCAAGGCGCAGATCCTCAAGGGGGGCGATGAGCGGGGCAAAGGCAAGGCGCAGCTTGAAGCGCGTGAGTGTGTGCATATTCGCGCCGAAGATGGGGATGCGATCCATCTGATAGCATCCTTCCTCGGGCGTGGAGAGGCCGTAGTGTACGGTGAAGCCCCCACGGTAGCCGGCTGCGCGCGTGATCTCCTCGATCTCCGCATTGACGCGGCCGCCGGGGTAGGCGATGTAGTGCATATCGTAGCCGAGCTTTTCCGAGAGGAGGTCATGCGAGTCCGCGATCTCGTGGTGCAGATCGTCGTACGAAGTCAGTTCCGCAAGATTCGCGTGGGTCATCGTGTGGCTCTCAAAGTGGATGAGCCCCGATTCCTTCATCTCGTTGATTTGCTCCCACGTTAGGTAGTTCGGATAGGTGTTTGTGAGATCATAGATGAGGAAGATGGTCGCCTTGAATCCGTATTTTTTGAGGATGGGGTAGGCGTACTCGTAGTTGTCCGCATAGCCGTCGTCGAATGTGATGATAACGGGCTTTTCGGGCAGGGGCGTTCCGTTTTCGAGAGCATCCATCATCTCGTCGATGGTGATCGTCGTATAGCCCTCGTCGGCGAGATATGCCATCTGCGCCTCGAATTGGTCGGGCCAGAGGGTGAGCGGGTTACCGTTCTTCTCCTCGACCTGATGATAGTTCAAAACGGGAACACCTTTTGCCGTCTGCATTAGAATAATGCCGCCGGCAAGGAGGAGTACGAATAGGGCGAGCAGTATGGACAAGAACCGCATACGAGCGAATTTCAATCAGATTACCTTCTTTATGGAACAGAACAAATAACGTGATAAGTGTAGCTTATTGCTTCCGTCATGTCAAGTGCGGGGGATTGAATCATGCGTTGAAAAAAATGTGTTTTCGGTCTATAATGCAGAGGTAGTAACAATGTATAAAGGGGCGAAGGAATGAATCGAAACGAACTTTGCTGGTGCGGCAGCGGAAAGAAATACAAGAAATGTCACGCGGACTTTGACGAGCGCGTCGCCTCCATCCGCTACGATGTGCTGAGGGGGCAGGTGCGCCCGCCGCGCAAGATCATCAACAACGCAGCGGACATCGAGGGCATCCGTCGCGCTGCGGTCATCAACGACGGTGTGCTCGACCTTATGGAGACGCTCGTGCGTCCGGGTGTGGATACGGAGACGCTCGACCGAGCGGCGCATGACTACATCGTGGAGCGCGGCGGGATTCCCGCCTGTCTCGGCTTCGAGGGCTTCCCGAAGAGCATCTGCACATCGATCAACAACGTGGTCTGCCACGGCATCCCGTCGAAGAAGGATGTGCTGAAGGAGGGGGACATTGTCAACGTCGACTCAACGGTCATCCTCGGCGGGTACTATGCGGATGCCTCGCGTATGTACCTCGTTGGCAAGGTGCCCGCAGCGGCAGAGCGGCTGGTGCAGGTGACGCGGGAGTGTATGGAGCGCGGCATTGCGGCGGCGCGTCCGTGGCACTTCCTCGGCGACGTGAGTGCGGCGTGCGGCGACTGGGCGCACGCAAACGGTTACTCCGTTGTCACGGCACTCGGCGGACACGGCGTCGGCAAGGACTTCCACATGGAGCCGTTCGTTCCGCATGTGGGCGAGGCGGGCACGGGCATGCTCATGGTGCCCGGCATGGTCTTTACGGTCGAGCCGATGATCAACGCGGGCGACTACGATGTAACTGTCGATGCAGACGATGGCTGGACGGTACGGACGAAGGATCACACGCTCTCAGCGCAGTGGGAAAAGACCATCCTCATCACGGAGAACGGCCCCGAGGTGCTTTCATCATGACGCATTTCGATCAGCTGGGCGTGTCGGAGACGCTTGTCACCCTCCTCAAAAAGCAGGGCATCTTGCAGCCGACACCCGTGCAGGAGCAGGCGATCCCGCCGATGCGCGCGGGACGCGATGTCATCGCACAGGCGCAGACGGGCACGGGCAAGACGCTTGCCTTTCTCCTGCCGCTCCTCGCGAAGATCAAGCCGCAGGGCATGGCGGCACAGGCGCTCGTCATTGCGCCCACGCGCGAGCTTGCGATACAGATCGCACGCGTGGCGGAGCCGCTCGGTGCAGGGCTCGGTATCGGCACAATCGTCATTTATGGCGGCGCGGACATCGAGCGGCAGAAGGAGAAGCTGCGCCGCCGGCCGCAGCTCATCATCGGCACGCCCGGCCGTCTGCTCGACCATGTGCGGCGCGGAACACTCGTCCTCGGCAGCGTAAACAAGATCGTCCTCGACGAGGCGGACGAAATGCTGAAGATGGGCTTCATCGAGGACGTGGAGACACTGCTCGATACGGCAGCGCAGGACTATCAGCTTGCACTCTTCTCCGCGACCCTGCCCGAGCGGATCGTGCGTCTCACGAAGCGGTTCATGACGAATCCCGCGCACATCCGCATCGAGGGCGAACGGACGACGCTCTCGAATGTCGAGCAGGTTGTGCTCTCCGTCAGCGAGGGGGCGAAGCTCGACCGCCTCTGCGCCTCCATCAACGAGGAGGCGCCCTATCTTGCAATGGTGTTCTGTGCGACGAAGGAGCGCACGCGCGCCCTCATGATGGAGCTCGCGCACCGCGGCTACCTCGTGGATGCCCTCAGCGGCGACCTCACGCAGACGCAGCGCGCCTTTGTCCTGCGGCAGTTTCGTGAGGCAAAGCTGCAGATTCTCTGCGCAACGGACATCGCCGCGCGCGGACTCGACATCGAGGGCGTGACCCACGTCTACAACTACGACCTGCCGCCGACCGTCACGGACTACATCCATCGCATCGGACGCACGGGTCGCGCGGGCGCAACGGGGAAGGCGATCACGCTCGTTGCGGCGCATCAGCATGAGAAGCTGCGCAAGATGGAGGCGGCACTCAAAGAGCGTTTGCGCCGCGATGCCGTGAAGAAAAAGCCGCGCCCGCGCCCCACAGAGGGAGAGGCGCGGCAGACGGCACGCCCACCGCACAATGCAAAGCGCCGTAGCGCGCCGAAATCTGCAAAGTCGAAGCCGCGCAGCAAGAAATCGGGCAAGACCGTCACGAATATCGGACGGCGTAGCCGCAAGCGGCGCTGAGTTCTATGATAAGGGGCTGTTCACGAGCGCCCCTATCGGCTCACTGCGTTCGCCACTTCCCCCGTTGCGACGGGGGAAGCTAATATGCCGTGCTCCCAAGCCTCCCCCGTGCGACACGGGGGAGGGGAACCGCGACAGCGGTGGAAGGGGCGCTTTGAGCGCATGGGCAACACTGACAAAAGCATGACAGCGAGCCAAAAATTTCCATAGAGCAGGAAAACAATTCATTTCGTCGAATCTATCATTGTATAGATAATTCCAAAGAGGAGGCATATTCATGATTGGGATCAAAAAGGTCATTGCGATCATCTGCGGGGGCGGCCCCGCGCCGGGCATCAACAGCGTCATCTCGGCGGTTACGAGCGAGGCGACGCGCCACGGCTGGGATGTGCTCGGCATCTATGACGGCTTCTCGCGCCTCGCGCGCGGCGAGAAGAACTACGTCCGCCTCGAGCCCGCGAACATCAGCCGCATCCACCTGACGGGCGGCTGCATCCTCAAGATGTCACGCTTCAACCCGACGAAGAAGGAATCCGACCTGCGCACCGTCGTCGAGACGCTGACCGAGCTGGGCGTGACCCACGTCGTCACCATCGGCGGCGACGACACGGCGTTCAGCTCGATGGCAGTCTCCGAATATGCCCGCAAGATGGGGCGCACGATCAACGTCGTCCACGTCCCGAAGACCATCGACAACGATCTGCCGCTGCCCGAGGGCGTTCCGACATTCGGCTTCGAGACGGCACGCGCGTTCGGCACGATGGAGATCGAGAACCTCATGGAGGACGCGAGCACGACGAATAACCGCTGGTACTTCACCATCGCCATGGGGCGCACGGCGGGACATCTCGCGCTCGGCATGGGGCGCAGCGCGGGCGCGGCAATCACCATCATCCCCGAGGAGTTCGCGCAGGATAAGATTCCCCTGCAGCAGGTCGTCGACGTCATTGTCGGCTCGATTGTGAAGCGCTACCTCACTGGCCGCAACTACGGCGTCGCCGTCATTGCGGAGGGCGTTATCGAGAAGATTGCTGAGGAGGACTTTGCAAAGCTCGGCAACGTCGTCACGGATGAGCACGGACACATCCGCTACAGCGAACTCGACTTCGGCGAAATCCTCAAGCAGGCGGTACTCGCCGAGACGAAGAAGCTCGGCATCACGATCTCCGTCATCGACAAGGAGATCGGCTACGAGCTGCGCTGCACGGCGCCAATCGCGTACGACATCGACTACTGCCGCTCCCTCGGCTACTCTGCCGTGAAGTTCCTCATGAGCGGCGACTCGGGCGCGATCATCACGATTCAGGACAATCAGGCGGTGCCCATGCGCTTTGATGAGATCCGCGACCCCGAGACGGGCAAGACGAAGGTGCGCAAGGTCAACATCAACTCCGTGCACTATCAGATTGCGCGCGGCTTCATGATGCGCCTTGAGAAGGGCGACCTCGACGATCCGGGGCTTGCAAACGCCTACCGTATGACGCACGAGGAGTTCAAGGAGCGCTATGCCTACCTCTTTGACGGCGACGCCGCTGAATAACATAGAGATGCAACACGATGGAGCAGAAAAATTCTGCTCCATTTTTCTATTTAGGGTATTGACGGGATGTCTCCTTTGTCGTATAATATCGTCTTGTTAGCGCAGTGCGCGCAAGGTTATCGCGGGGTGGAGCAGTCGGTAGCTCGTCGGGCTCATAACCCGAAGGTCACAGGTTCAAGTCCTGTCCCCGCAACCAATTTCATAGATCTCATGGGTAGGTGGCCGAGTGGTTAAAGGCAACAGACTGTAAATCTGTCATCTTCGGATTACGATGGTTCGAATCCATCCCTGCCCACCACTTTCATCGCGGGGTGGAGCAGTCGGTAGCTCGTCGGGCTCATAACCCGAAGGTCACAGGTTCAAGTCCTGTCCCCGCAACCAAGTCTGTGCGCTGGTGTAGCTCAGTCGGCAGAGCGTATCCTTGGTAAGGATAAGGTCACCAGTTCAATCCTGGTCATCAGCTCCATATAACGGCGGCATAGCTCAGTTGGCTAGAGCATGCGGTTCATACCCGCAGTGTCCGGAGTTCAAATCTCTGTGCCGCCACCATTTTGTAGATTACCCCCGCTTTGGGGGTTCTTTTATGCTTTTTTGTGAAAATGCGCGGCACACGTTGACAGCATTTTCCAAGTATGATAAATTGGTAAAAGTCGTTTCCAAAGAACTTATTGAGGAGAGTGGATATTCATGCGCAACAACATCACGCTGGAGTGCACGGAGTGCCATAGCCGCAACTATCGCACGAACAAGAACAAGAAGAACAATCCGGATCGTCTGGAGT
>NZ_CP016201.1:47662-51318 GCF_001683335.1 Selenomonas sp. oral taxon 126 | reverse complement strand
ACACCGCAGCTTGCCGATAAGTGGGAGGCGGTCAACCCGACGACGTGGCGTTTCCACATCCGTGAGAATGTGAAGTTCCAGGATGGTGAGGCGATGACGCCGGAGCTCGTCAAGGCATCGCTCGAGCGCACGCTGAAGGAGAGCCCGCGCTCGCAGAAGTCCTCGAAGATCAAGGAAATCAAGGTGGACGGACAGAACCTCCTCATCGAGACGACGGAGCCGTACGGCGCACTCGTGGCGGCACTGACGGAGCCTGCCTTTGTTATCATCAATACGAAGGCGGATCTCTCGAAAGCGGATTCCGCACCTGTGCTGACGGGCCCCTATCAGATTGTCGGCTTCAAGAAGAACGAGGAGATTCAGCTCAAGAAGAATGAGCACTATTGGGACGGCACCCCTGGGCTTGACACGCTTACGGTCAAGAACATCGAGGATGACAACAAGCGTGCGATGGCACTGCAGGCGGGCGATGTGGATTACATCCAGCGGTGCAACAGTGCGAGCCGCAGTCTCTTTGAGAATGACAAATACAAGATCCATGAGATCACGGGTGTGCGTGTCTATATGTTCCGCATGAATCTCGAGCGTGTGCTCGCGGATGCACATCTGCGTCGTGCACTCAGCTATGCGGTTAACTACGATGATCTGGTGAAGATCGAGGGGAACGGCACAGCTGTCGCAGGGGCGGTATTTCCGCCGCACCTCGGGCCCTCGTATCAGGAGTCGCTGCGGCAGCATACGGATCTCGCAAAGGCCGCGGAGGAGCTTGCCGCCGCAGGTTATACCGCGAAGAATGCAGATGGCTATGTGACGAAGGACGGCAAGGAACTCGAGCTGACGATCAATGCGTGGGGCAGCAAGTCCGAGATTTATGAGGCTCTGCAGAACCAGCTCAAGCAGGTGGGCATCAAGGCGACGATCCGCCGCATCCAGAACTCCGAGGAGGCAAAGACGAAGCGAGACTTTGACCTGACGGAGAGCAACTGGATCACGCTCGGCACAAATGATCCGTTCTGGTATCTGGATCAGACACTCCGCTCGACCAGTGAGGAGAACGTCGGTCACTACAGCAACCCCGAGGTTGACAGCCTCCTGAAGCGAATGGGCGACTCTGCGGATGCCAAGGAACGCCTTGCACTCGCCGGTCAGATTGAGAACCTCGTGCTGCAGGATACGCCGAGCCTCTTCCTGTTCAGCGTGGCGAACCAGGTTGTCGCGACGAGCAAGGTGTCGGGCGTCTATATGCACCCGATCGACTACTACCTCATCACGAAGGATCTGACGATTGGCGGGAAGTAAGGCGGCGGACAGATCAGGCTCCCTGCTCTCGATTGTGCGCCTGACACTGCGCATTCATGCACATTGTGTGCTGCGTGATGTGACGATGGAGGTCGGGCGCGGTGAGATTGCAGCGGTCGTCGGTGAGAGCGGCTGCGGGAAATCAACCCTCCTGCGCGCCGTCATCGGCGTTCTGCCGGACGGCGGCATCATCGACGGCGGCGCGATCTCCTTTTGCGGGACGGAGCTGCTCGATGCTGCCGCATATGTGCGCAGTGACCTGATGGGGCGGGACATCGCAGTTCTTTTTCAGGATCCCGGTGCCTATCTGAATCCCATACGCCGCATCGGTGCACAGTTCTCCGACTATCTGAAGGCGCACGGTGCGGGGCGCGACTGGCGGGAGACCGCGATTGCTGCTCTGCGTCGTGAGGGTCTGGAGGATCCCGAAAAGATCATGGAGGCGTATCCGTTCCAGCTCAGCGGCGGTATGCGCCAGCGCGCTGCCACGGCAATGACGCTCTCGCTCGCGCCGAAATTCCTCTTGGTCGATGAGCCGACAAGCGCACTCGATGTCATTGCGAGCCGCAGTCTGCTCGATCGGCTCAAGCGTATGGCGGGGGAGCAGGGCTGCTCCATCGTCTTTGTGACGCATAATATGGACGCAGCAGCCTATGTAGCGGATACGATCTACATCATGCAGAGCGGCAGATTTGTTGAACATGGCAGGGCAGAGGATGTCCTGCACCGGCCGTCGCATCCCTATACGAGGGTCTTGCTGGATGCTGTTCCGTATTTGACGTGAGGATCGGGGGGCGTATGAAAGAAAATGTTCTTCGCGTTCAGGATCTAAAGAAAACCTATCGTGAGGGAACGCGCCTCGTCGAAGCGGTCAGGGGGGTGTCCTTTGACCTATATGCGGGAGAAATCACCGGAATCGTCGGTGCAAGCGGCTGCGGGAAGTCCACGCTCCTGCAGATGATTGCGGGACTTGAAACGCCGTCTGACGGATGTATTTCCTTTTTGGGACAGACGTTGACAGCGGTGCAGAGAGGATGGCCGCGCGATGTCTACCGACATCTCCAACTGATATTTCAAAATCCGCTCGAGGCATTCAGCCCGCGTATGACGGTCGGGCAGTTTCTGCTCGAGCCGCTGCGCCGTTTCGGCCTTGTCACCGACGGGGAGGAGCGCAGTACCCTGCATATGATGCTGGAGCGCGCACACCTGCCGTCCGATACGGCAGAGCGTCTGCCGCATCAGCTCAGCGGGGGTCAGCTTCAGCGTGCAGTGATGATCCGAGCACTCTTTGTTCGTCCCAATCTGTTGCTCTTTGATGAACCGACCAGCGCATTGGATGTTGTTACACAGGCAGCTCTTCTGGATTTTATCCGCGAACTGCATTCTGAGTATGGGTTTACGGGGCTTTTTGTCACGCATGACCTTGCGGTTGTGCAGAAGATGACCACACGCGTTCTTGTCATGGAGCATGGTGAAATTGTCGAAGAACTGCCGTCAACGGCACTGAGGGAGGCAGTACATCCCTTCACACGACGGCTGATTGCAGCACAGCTGCCGCATGATTGCACATAAAAAAGACTGCGTACGGAGATGCGGCTCCGTACGCAGTCTTTTTTGATGGATTCAGCACCGCTGATCAGTGCTTCCTTATATCCTGCTCTTGATTTTGTCGAGACAGGAGAGAACCTCGTCGGACAGACGGTCGACCTCGGGCAGGTTCCGCTCTACCTCCTGCATACGCTTGTCATGATATGCACGGATTGTTGCGGCACAGAGCTTGTGGAACTTCTCATGGCAGATACCGAGGGTCTCGAATTCCGGCATACGACCGTACGATTCCTTGCCTTCGCCGAAGTACCATTTTCCGAGGCGGCATACTGTATGGTTCTCGACATCGGCTGCGTTGAGCTCGATATTGCCCCACATCATTTGGTGCATCCGCATTCCCCAGATCATGTGGTCGGTCTTTGCAAATTCGATCATTTCTTTCGGACCAAAGCCGAGTTTTAATGCACCGATGTTCATGCGCACCGTATTGATTTTACGGATCGAATCATACATATCTCGGTTGCAGGTCTTTGAGCCGTCCGTCATTCGTACCACATCATTGGTGGTGGACTGGAGGGTGGCGTTCATCTCCTCGAATGCCGCAGATTGACGCTGGGCAAGCGGCGCGAGATCGTCGATTGTTTTGTTGATGGCATCAAAGACTGCGGTGAGCTTGCTCGATTCGCCGGATGCCTGCCCCACGGCCTCGACATTGGCACGGAAGGAGTCGTCCATCTGTTGGAACTCATTCGTAATCTGCTCGACGCCCGTGCGAATCTGCGTCAGCTGGTCACGGATCTCATCGACGG
>NZ_CP016201.1:19202-45409 GCF_001683335.1 Selenomonas sp. oral taxon 126 | reverse complement strand
AGTTCAGCAAGTACTGCAAGTTCTGCCGCAAGCACACGCCGCACAAAGAGACGAAGTAAGCGTCCTCTGTCATGGGAAAAATAGTCAAATTCCTGCGGGAAGTCGTCGCAGAGATGAAAAAGGTCTCGTGGTCCACGAAGAAGGAGCTCGTCACCTATACGGGTGTCGTCGGCATCGCCATCGTTGTCGTCTGCGCGCTGATCTGGATCTGTGACACGATTTTTGCACGTGTGTTTCAGGTCATACTGCATTACTAGACCGGGAGAGGGACATGGCGGATAAGGAAGAACTCTATCTCAGACAGGCAAACCCGCACCGGGCATGGTATGTCATCCACACCTATTCGGGCTATGAGAACAAGGTCAAGGCGAACCTCGAGCGCCTCATGCACTCAGCGAGCATGAGCGAGATGATCTTCAATGTCGTTGTCCCCGTGGAGAACGAGATTGAGATGAAGGACGGCAAGGAAAAGGTCGTCCCGCGCAAGGTGTTCCCGGGCTATGTGCTCGTCGACATGATCGTCGATGAACACTCGTGGTACGTCGTCCGCAATACGACGGGCGTCACGGGCTTTGTCGGCTCGGAGAAGCATCCGATCCCGCTGACGGCGGAGGAGGCGGAGCGCATCCTCTCGGGTTCGGTTGGCGGTACACCGAAGCGCCGCACGAAGGTGAGCGTCGGGGATACCGTACGCATCGCCTCGGGCGCGTTCGAGGACTATGCGGGCAAGATCACATCAATCGACTCGTCGGGGTTGCGCGTGCAGGTCGACGTAGAGGGGACACCCCTCGATGTGGAAATCGATCAGGTCGAACTGATTTGATTTGAAGGAATGCGGCGCTGTCCGTATTTCCGAAATACATGCACCGAAAGGAGGTGATGTGTCGATGGCAAAGAAGGTTGCGCGTGTCGTAAAGCTGCAGGTTCCTGCGGGCAAGGCGACACCGGCTCCTCCGGTAGGTCCTGCGCTTGGGCAGGCGGGCGTGAACATCATGGCGTTCGTCAAGGACTTCAACGAGCGTACGGCGAAGCAGGCGGGGCTGATTATCCCGGTTGAGATCACGGTCTTTGAGGATCGTTCCTTTACCTTTATCACGAAGACCCCTCCGGCAGCAGTTCTGCTGAAGAAGGCGGCGGGCATTGAGAAGGCATCGGGCGAGCCGAATAAGACGAAGGTCGCGAAGCTCCCGCGCTCGAAGGCGCGTGAGATCGCCGAGTCGAAGATGCCGGATCTGAACGCTGCGTCGATCGAGGCAGCGACTTCCATGATTGAGGGCACTGCCCGCAGCATGGGAATTGAGATCGTCGACTGATCTATGCAGTGGAAGGGCATATGCCCGCTATGACCACGAAGGGAGAAACAATGGCAAAGTTTGGTAAGAAATACCAAGACGCTGCGAAGCTCATCGAGAGCGGCAAGCTCTACGCTTCGCAGGAAGCGATGGAACTCGTGAAGAAGACGGCAACTGCCAAATTCGACGAGACCATCGAGCTGCACGTGCGCCTCGGCGTCGATCCGAAGTATGCGGATCAGCAGGTGCGCGGCGCGCTTGTCCTGCCGAACGGCACGGGCAAGACCCAGCGCGTTCTCGTCTTTGCAAAGGGCGAGAAGGTTGCAGAGGCGGAGGCCGCTGGTGCGGACTTCGTCGGCTCGGACGAGATCGTCCAGAAGATCCAGGGCGGCTGGCTCGACTTCGATGTCGCCGTCGCTACGCCCGACATGATGGGCACGGTCGGTCGCCTCGGTAAGGTGCTTGGTCCTCGCGGACTCATGCCGAACCCGAAGCTCGGCACGGTCACGATGGATCTGAAGAAGGCGATCGGCGAGATCAAGGCAGGTCAGGTGGAGTACCGCACGGACAAGGCGGGCAACGTCCACGTTCCCATTGGGAAGGCCTCCT
Source organism: Selenomonas sp. oral taxon 126 (assembly GCF_001683335.1). Lineage (GTDB taxonomy): Bacteria > Bacillota > Negativicutes > Selenomonadales > Selenomonadaceae > Centipeda. Next base: position 43,508 of record NZ_CP016201.1, on the reverse strand, counting down.
TTGACGCGGACAAGCTCCGCGAGAACTATCAGGCAGTCATCGACACGCTCATCCGCGTGAAGCCGGCGGCGGCAAAGGGGCAGTACATCCGCTCCATCACCGTTGTGGCGACGATGGGACCTGCCGTCCCCGTTGCGCTCTAAGAGCACACGGAATTTCCCCGGGCTGTAGACAGCAGGTTTGCGCAAGCATCTAACGACTTTTGTCGCCTGCCGAGGCCGGACGTGAATTTGAACATTCATCTCCGGCAGTTGTAGCAGCCGGAGATTTTTCATTCGAAAGAATAAGAGCCGTCCAGATTGGTGCGGATTTTTGTTTGAGCAAGGAGGAACACCGGACGCGCAGTTAAGTCCTGCGTGGAGGATGTTCTGACGCAGCGAGAACGGAAGGACGTGCCAAGATGAACGGCGACAAGAAGGGAGGGAAATGATTACATGGCAGACCACAAAAAGGAAGTAATTGTTGAGAAGCTGAAAGAGCAGCTTGCCTCGGCGAAGGGCGCGGTCTTTACGACCTACAAAGGGCTCACGGTTGCACAGGATACGGAGCTGCGCCGCGAGCTGCGAGCAGCAGGCGTTACCTATCACGTTGTGAAGAACACGATGGTACGCCGCGCGGCTGATGCACTCGGACTGGAGGGACTCGACCCGCATCTTGAGGGCACGACGGCGTTTGCGTTCTCGGCAGAGGATGCAGTTGCACCCGCGAAGGTCATCTGCGACTACATCAAGAAGAACAAGCTCGACGACAAGGGCATTCTGTCCGTCAAGGTCGGTACCGTCGAGGGCAAGGTCATCGAGGCGAACGAGGTGCAGGCGCTTGCGTCGCTCCCGTCGCGCGAAGAGCTTATCGCAAAGCTCATGGGCAGCATGAATGCGCCGATCACAAACACGGTGAACGTGCTTCAGGGCGTTATCCGCAATGCCGTCTATGTGCTTGATGCAGTGCGTGCGCAGAAGGCGTCCGCATAAGGATACATTACAAAGAGAAATTACATTTTTTGGAGGTATATCATGAACAAGGATCAGATTCTGGAAGCCATTGAGAACATGACCGTTCTCGAACTCTCCGAGCTCGTCAAGGCTATGGAGGAGAAGTTTGGTGTCAGCGCTGCTGCACCGGTTGCTGTTGCTGCTGTCGGCGGCGCTGCTCCTGCTGCCGGCGCTGCTGAGGAGAAGACGTAGTTCACGGTCGTTCTCACGGCCGCAGGCGACAAGAAGATCAACGTCATCAAGGCTGTCCGTGAGGCAACGGGTCTCGGCTTGAAGGAAGCGAAGGAACTCGTTGACGGCGCACCGAAGCCGGTCAAGGAGAACATCGGCAAGGCTGAGGCTGAGGAGCTCAAGGGCAAGCTCGAAGAGGCCGGCGCAACGGTCGAGCTGAAGTAATTCAGACGAAACTGAGTTTGAGAGACCGCTTTCCCATCTGGGGAGGCGGTTTTTATTTGCACTGATTCACTAAAAGGAAAAATTAAAATCTGGGAATAAAGTCATATATATGTTAAGATGACAGATGAAATAAACGATAATAGTACTAGGATAAGAATTTGACTCGAATGCATGGAGGCAGATATACGGATGAAAAAAATTAAGATGGGAAAGAGTATAGGCGTGCAGCGTGTCGGGGGACACACGGCGCGCTTCTTTCTTGTTTCCTGTATGGCGATGTCCGTCTGTGCATCTCCTGCCTTTGCCGCAGAGCCGATCGTGACCGCAGAGCAGAGCATTTGGGTTGCGCGCTATACGTTCTCGGGGGAGAATCCCGTGACAGAGGCGGAGCTTGCGGATGTGCTTGCAGCGCATAGGCACAAGGATGCGACACTCACGGAACTCGAGGCGCAGGCAGAGGAGGTTACGAAATACCTCCGTTCAAAGGGATATTTTGTTGCCTTTGCCTACCTCGCACCACAGAACTTCAAGGATGGTGTGGTGAACTTCACCATTGTACCGGGACACTACGATCAGATCATTGTGAACAACGAGTCCTATCTCAAGGAGGAGGCGATCCGACGCGAGATCGGCATTTCTTCCGGTGAGGTTGTGAAAAAAAGTACGCTCAATCGCGGCGTCTGGCTGACGAATGATCTCTCACGCGTCGAGGCGAATACGCAGCTGAAGGCGGGTAGCCGACAGGGCACAACGGATCTCGTCGTGAACGTGAAGAACAAGGGACACCGTATGTGGGGTTATGTCGGCTTCGACAACGGCGGCTACCGCTATACGGGACGCTACCAGTACAGCGCGTTCGTGAACTATGCCAGCCCCGCGCGTGAGGGAGATCTCCTCTCGGTGGGCGGCATCATGTCGAACGGCGGTATGTGGTCGGGCTCTGCCTCCTACTCGACACCGATTGCAAAGCAGGGGGAGCGCGTCGGCGTGAGCTATGCACGCTCGCACTACACGCTTGGCGGCGCGTTCTCCGCGCTCGACTACACGGGAACGGCACAGACGCTGAGCGTCTACTGGCAGCACAATTTCAAGCGCAGCCGCGATGTGAACATCTACGGAACCGTTCGTCTCGACCTCAAAAGTCTCGAAGATGAGGCAAAGGGAATGGCGTACAGCAATCCGAAGAGCGCGCACAACTGGGTGTTTGGTGTGAACGGCGACAGCTTGGATCGCTTTTGGACGGGTGGTAAAAATACGTTCGCGTTGAACTATACGCACGGGGATCTCTCCATTGACGACGAGATTCAGCGCACGTATGATGCTGCGACGGCGCAGACAGCGGGGCAGTTCGGCAAGTGGAATCTCGAGCTTACGCGGCTGCAGCACGTCAGTGAGCGCGTCTCACTCTATCTGAGCTATCAGCGGCAGTGGGCATCGAAGAATCTGGACTCCTCAGAGAAGATGTCACTCGGCGGACCGAACGGCGTACGTGCCTATCCTGTCGGCGAGGCATCGGGGGATGACGGCTGGCGTTGGACATCGGAGCTGCGCTGGAATCTACCGACGCGTGAGGGCGATGAAAATGTATGGCAGCTGATTGCATTCGCAGACGGCGGTCATGTGAATCTCTATCACAACAAGCTGCCGGGCTACACCGGTGTTGCAGGGCGCAGCCTTTACGGTGCGGGTGTGGGCGTGAATTGGAGCAATCAGGCAAACTGGGTGGCACGCGCGTACTATGCATGGAAAATTGGGTCGGAGGACGCCGTTTCGGATACGGATCGCAGCGGGCGTTTCTGGTTTCAGATTTATAAATTCTTCTGAACGGCGAAGAACCGGCATAGCAAAGCCTCCCCCGCCAGAGCGGGGGAGGGGGACCGCGTAAGCGGTGGAAGGGGCGCTTTGAGCGTCTGGACAACACAAACGAAGAGTTGCTGTACGCGTCAAAAAGGCTTTGTGCAGCAGTTACATGATTGATTGAGGGGAATAGACCATGAGCATGATGAGAAAGCAGCGGCGTGGACAGATGCGACGCAGTCTGCGCAGCGGTATCGGCATCCTGGCGGCAGGTGCAATGATGATGGGCGGCATGAATCACGCGATGGCACTGCCGCAGGGCGGACAGGTCGCGGCAGGTGCGGCAGACATTGCCGCATCGCAGGCGGAGATGGCGATTCATCAGGCAACGCAGAATGCCGTCATCAACTGGAACTCGTTCAACATCGGCGCGGGCGAGCGCGTCAATATCTATCAGCCGAATGCCCAGGCAGCTCTGTTGAACCGCGTGATCGGGAACAATCCGTCGGAGATCTTCGGCACGCTCTCGGCGAACGGGCGCGTCTTCCTCGTCAACCCTGCGGGTGTACTCTTTGCGCCCGGCGCACAGGTGGATGCGGGCTCGATTCTCGCCTCGACGATGAACATTACGAATGCGGACTTTATGGCGGGTAAATACGCCTTTGTCGGCACGCCGTCCGATGGGAAAATCATCAACCACGCCTCTCTCATTGCGAAAAATGAGGGAACGGTCGCCCTGCTCGGCAAGGATGTCGTGAACGAGGGCGTTATTGTTGCGCGTAAGGGAGCGGCAGTACTCGCGGCGGGCGAAGCCGTGTCGCTCGACTTCAACGGCGACGGCAAGGTCTCGGTCGTCCCGACGAAGGCTGCTATGGAACAGGCGGTTACGAACAAAGGTCTCGTCGAAGCAGACGGAGGCCTCGTTTTCATGTCCGCAGCGACGGGCGATGCGCTGACGCGCTCGGCGGTCAATCAGGAGGGCATCGTGCGCGCTTCGAGTCTCGACGGTGCGGCGGGCGCAATCCGCATGACGGCGCATGACGTGCGCCTTGCTTCGGGCAGTGTGACGGATGTGAGCGGCGCGAAAGCCGGCACGGTTGAGATTGGCGGTGGCTGGCAGGGCACGGGCGACCTCGCACACGCGCAGAATGTCACGATCGAGCGCGGCGCATCTGTGCGTGCGGACGCGACGGCAGCGGGCGCAGCGGGCGGCACGGTCGCCGTCTGGTCGGATGGCAGGACGAAGTTTGCGGGCGAGATCACGGCACGCGGCAAAGGCACGGGCGCGGGCGGCGCGGTCGAGACCTCGGGTGCGAAGGTGCAGATCACGGGCGCAGTCAACGCTTCGTCCGAAGCGGGCAAGGCGGGCGAGTGGCTGATCGACCCCGGTGATATTGAGGTCAAGACGCGTGGGGCAGGCGATCCCGAAGCTGGCTCTCAGGCGGACGTACAGACCGTCACCAATTCGCTGAACGGCGGCACATCTGTAACCATTCAGACGGCGAACCTCACGGGACCGAACGACAACTCCATCACCGTATCGGATGCCATCACAAAGACGACGGGCGGCGACGCGACGCTTTCCTTGAAAGCGACGGGCAGCGTCAACATCAACGCTGACATCACGTCGACGGCGGGCAAGCTCAATGTGGACATCACCTCCGATACGAACCACCGTGCGGGCGGCAGTGTCAGCGTTGCGACCGGAAAGAATATCAAGACGCTCGGCGGCAATGTCAAGATCGGCGGCGGTCTTGTCGAAGATGGCGTCGGCTTTGCCAACTCGCAGAGTGCGGGCGAAGCGGGCATCACACTCAACGGCGTCACGATTGACACGACGGACGGCACCACGGCGAGCGGCAATGTAGAACTCGCGGGCAGTACGACGGCAAATGCGGCGGGTGTTTCGCTCGCGGGCACGACGATCACGGCGGGCGCGGGCAAGGTCACGCTCGTCGGCAAATCCACGGGCGGCGGCAAGGGGATCGCCCTCGGCGGGAACATCTCGACGCGCTCGGTCGAGATGCGCACGGATTCCCTCGACCTCTCGGGCACGATCACGGGCGACGGCGACCCCGCAGGCACGGCGAAGGTTTGGACGCTTTCGGATGGGCAGACCATCAACTTTGGCACGGGTACGGGCGGGCTTGACCTCGCGGGCGATACGTTCACGAGCACGGGAAAGATTCGGAACTTCAAGAAGAATACGGTCGGCGACGCGAGCAAGGCGGCAAACATCAACGCCGGTGGCGTGACGGCGGGCAGCGATCTCGCCATCGATTCGGGTGCAGGTACGCTGACCGTCGGCGGCGCAGTAAACGCCGCAGGTCATGCGCTGACGCTTGGTTCGAAGAATGCCATCACGGGCGCGGGCGTCATCACTTCGGATGCGCTCGTGCTCGATGCGGCGGCTGCGACCGTGAACCTCACGGGAACGCATGCCGTCGGAAAGCTCGACGGCGCGGCGAAGGGTCTGGCCTTCAAGAACGGCACGAATCTCAAAATCGGTGAAGATACGGGCTTGACGACGGCAGCGGACGGTGCGGACATCGATGTCACGGGCGATCTCACGGTCGGTACGCATGGTGTCACGAACGGCGCGGGCGCGATGAAGCTCAAGGCGAGCGGCACGCTCAAGCTCGATGCGAACGCTGAGGTCAAATCGACGGGCGCGGCGGCGACATCGCTCGAAGCGGCAAGTGTCAACTTCGGCACGGGCGGCAATGTCTCCACGGCAGGCGGCACGATCAATGTAAAGACGGATGCGCTGACGCTCCCCGCAGGAGCGCAGGGCACTCTTTCGAGTGCAAACGGAAAGGTCACAGTTGAGACGAAGACGGCGGGCAATACGATCGCCGTCGGCTCTTCGAGTACCGCTGATCTCGAACTGCCCGATCTCAACTTCATCAACTCGGGTACGGGCGAAATCCAGATCGGCAGCGCCGCGACAGGCAATGTCGAGATCGGCACAGCCGACGTCAAGGCGCCGCTGACGGTGGAATCGGGCGCGACTATCAAATTCTCAGGCGCAATGACGAACGCAGGCGGAAAGGACACGACGTTCAAGGCAAATACCATTGACTTTGCTTCGGGTGCGAATCTCGCGGCGGGTACAGGTACGATGACGATGGTGACGGATGCTGTCACGAATTGGAACAACGCAACCTTTGCCGATACGAACGGCGCGGGTACGTTTGCGCTGAAGACCAAGACGGCGGGCAACTTCACGGTCGGCGGCTCGAGCACACTCGTTTCGGATGACGGTTTTGCCAAGCTCAAGGCGGGCAACTTCCGCAATGTCGCCATCGGAGACAAGGCAAACGCGGGAACGGCGACGATTGACACCATTTCAGCGGGCAATATGCCCAAGTATACGAGCATTCTGACGCAGGGGAAAATCAATATCACGGGCGCGGTCAACGGTGCGCCGACGGATACGCTCGCGCTCCATGCCGATGCGCCGGGGACGACAGACGGCGACGGGCTTTCTCAGAGTGCGCCCGTTTCGGTCGGCAACCTGCTGCTCCTCGGCAAAGGCTCGATGGATCTCAGCACGCAGCCGAATGCGATCAAGAATATTGCCGCCGATATGTCGGACGGCAGTTTGAAGCTCAAGAACAACACCCACATGAAGGTCGCCGTCGTCGAAGACCGCACGGTAAATCCTGCGAAGAACGTCGACGGCCTCAAGACGAAATCGACGGACATCCAGATGGCGGCGGGGCAGAAGCTCACGGTCGAGGGCAAGCTGAATTCAACGGGCGATACGAAGATCGAAGCCGACGATCTCGATCTCGGCACGGACAAGGTCAACGTCGGCAAGAAGCTCACGCTCGAAAAGGCGACGAAGGCGCAGACCATTGACATCGGCACGGGCGCGAACGACTGGAATATCAACAACGCGAATTATGGCGAGATCAAGATTGGCGGCGCGACGCAGACGGGCGATGTCAATATCAAGGGCGCAACGTTCAAGAAGCCCTCGGACATCGAGACCACGGGCAAAGTCACGCTGACGGGCGCGACGAAGGCGGGCGCAAACGGCGGCTCCGACATGAAAATCAAGGCGCATACGGCAGAACTGCCGACGGCGTCCGATACACTCGATGTCAAGAATCTCGACCTCAACCTCTCGGGCGGACTTGACCTTGGACACGGCAAGGTCAAGGGCGCGGCAGACGGCAAGATCACGATCAAGGGAGCAGCGGCGTCACAGGACATCGTTATCAGCGATAATGCTTCCCACGCATCGGGTGGAGAGTACCGCATCGCCTACCGCACAATTAACGAAACACTCGAAGGCTTTAAGGGCTTCGATGTCGCAGGTGAGAAGCATGTCTACTTCTACGGCGGTTCGGTCAAGAAGTCCATCAATGCGGCGGGCAAGCTCGGCGTCGAGGTGCGCGACAATCTCACCATCGAGGGCAAGGGTACGAAGCTCAAGATCGGTGCAGATCCGACGCAGACAGGGCATGATCCCGCCTCGGTCATCACGGGCGGCTTCACCGTCAAGCAGGGCAAGACTGTCCATGTGAAAGGCTCGGACGGCACAAGCAAGGAAACCGGCGCGGAAATCAATATCCAGACGGGCGGCAACATCCATCTCGAACAGGGAGCTACACTGAAGGTCGAGGGCAACTATGCACAGGCGACGCTCAATGCACGAAACGGCGATGTCGTACTGAACGAGGATGCCAAGGTGCAGGTCGCTCCCGGCTCCACACCCGTCTGGGTCGATGTCACGGGCAACAAGGTGCAGCTTGATGCGAAGGCACAGCTTGACTCGGGCACGGATACGGTCGGCGCCCTGCGCGTACATGCGGACGAGATCGTCACGCCGGCGGCGGACGACAACACGACGAACATCGTCGGCAAGAGCGGACTCGTCATCACGCGCAAGACGGCGGGCGATCTGACGCTCAACAACGTTTCGACGGGCGCAGGGCTTCATGTCACGAGCGACCAGCTCAACGGCAAGCTCTTTGGCAAAGATTTCAGCGAATTGGTTCTCGGCGACAACCGCAGCCAGACGGTCACGATCGACGGACTTGAAGCGAACAACCGCGTCGTCGTCAAGACAGCGGAGACGGGCAAGACGGTCATCGGCGCGGGCGGACTCAAGGTCGGCACGGACGGCTCTGGCAAGGACTACAAAGTGACGCTGACGACGGGTGCGATTGAGAACTCAGGCGGTGCGGGCGTCATGAACATCGGCGAGGGCAGCACACTGAATCTCTATACGAACAGCATCGCGAACCTCGCGGCGCACGGGAGCAGTCCGTCCGTCACGGGCACGGGCACGCTCGGCATCGGCACGTACAACGGCTCGAAGACCATCGGGCTTGGCGACGGTGCGATGGGCGACCTGCAGTTGACGAACAATAAGTTCACACAGGTATTCGGCCCGAACTTTTCGCATTACGCCATCGGCAACGGCACGCAGGGCACGATCAATGTGAAAAATTCTTCCCTCGGCAAGGACGTGACGCTCCAAGCGGATAATATCAACTTCGCAGGAGATATGACGCTTGCGGCGGATAAGACGCTCGTTGTCAACGCCAAGACGGCGGCGAACCAGACGGCGGGCAAGATCAAGGCGACGAAGCTCGCCGCCGTCGGCGGCAACATCGCGCTCGAACAGGCGAACGAGATTGGCACGCTCGCCGCCGACGCGCTCTCCGTCAAGGTCAAGTCGAACGCCTTGACCATCGGCGCGATCACGACGCCTGCGGGCGCTCCCGTCCCCTCGCGCACGATTACGGGTGTCAAGGCTGGTGAGTCCGGCGGCACGGCGGGCGACGTCGTGCTTTCGGCGGACGCCATGACCTTCACCGAAGGCGTCGAGGGCAAGGGCAATCTCACCGTGCAGCAGGCAACGGCGGCGACAAATCTCAACGTCGGCACGACGGGCGGCACAGGGCTGACCCTGCCCACGAATCTCTTCGGTGGCAATAAGATCAAGGACGGCTTCAAGCACGTCTACCTCGGCAGAGAAGATGCGACGGGCGCGACGAACGTCGGCGGCACGCTGAACTTCGTCGACCCGACGACGATCCGCTCGGGCAAGACGGCAGGCAGTATGACGCTCGACGGCTCGGCGAACATTCGGACGAACGGCAACGATTTCGCACTTGAGTCAAAGAATCTGACGACGGCGGCGGGAAGCGAGGTCGATACGGGCACGGGCGCACTCACGCTCAAGACCGACGCGATCGACCTCAACGGCAAGATGAAGGGCAAAAAGGCGCTCAATATCCTGCCGATCTCGCACAACCGCGACATCAAGCTCGGTGGCACGGTGAACGATCCCGCGAAGCTTTCGCTGCTCGACAAGTATTTCAATGGAAACAACCGTCAGTTCTGGGAGTATGAGATCATCAACATTGGCGACAAGGGAGGCGGCGGCAGGCTCTATCAGAGCGGCACGATCGATATGCCGTTTACCGTCAACATTCAGCAGGCGATCACGAGCGGTACGGGCGGCGTCAATCTCTCCGGTTCGATCAAGACGCACGGCAGGGACTATACCGTTGCCAGCCGCGAGGTCAATCTCGACGATGCGCATATCAATGCAGACGGCGCCGACCGCGATCATGACGGCAATGTCGCTATCCATGCGGATACACTCAACACGGCGAACGGCAGCACGATCACGGGGCACGGCGACGTCTCCTTCGACACCTATACGCCGGGCAAGACCATCAATTTTGGCACGCCGGGGGCGGGCGGCTCTGCCTCCGATCCTACGCTTTCGTCCGATATTTTCAGCGGTACGGGACTCCTGCGGAAGAATTCCGACGGCAAGGGCTTCCGCAAGATTCGCATCGGCGGCACGAATGCGGGCAATGTCAAGATCGGCAACGTCGATCTGCCCGAAGGGCTTGCCGATGCTGTCTCCATCAAGACAAACGGCGCTGTGACCTCGACGGGCGTTCTGAAATCCGTTCCAACCCTTGAGGTGGACGCACATAATGTGAACCTTACGGGACCGAACGAGATCAAGAACCTCGGCAATATCACGTCCGCGACGGGCGTTTCCGTCGAGACGAAGGGCGGAACGAACGTCACGGGCAAGATCACGGGCAATAACGATCCGATCAATATCACGAATAAGAACGGTGGCAATGTCACGATCGCGCCCGGCGGGCAGATCGTCGGCACGGGCACGTCCGATGTCCTCATCGAGGCGAAGGGCGGCGCCTTCAAGAACAGGGGCGGCGCGAACGCCATCCAGACCGCGCCCGGTCATCGCTACGTCGTGCATACGGAGGACTCCGTCGAGAATGAGATCGACGGGCTTGTCTTCGAGTTCCGTAAATATGGCGTGGACTATACGAATCGCGGCTCCTTCCCCGTTCCTGCGGGAAAGAACGCCATGTTCTACAAGTACCAGCCTGAACTCAAGCTCTACTCGACCCGTGCCTACGGCGATGACAACGCGGCCTTCTTCAACTCGACGGCGGGCTTCCATATCGAAGACGACGGCAACCTCAAGCGTCGTGCGCTCGACAAGACGGAGGTTGACTATATCCGCGACCATGTGATTGACTCGGGCACGCACAATTTCGGCACGACGAAGCTGACAAATGTCAATGCCGATGTGAATACGGCAGACGGTACGGTGACGAATGCGATGACCGATGTCACCAGACGTGCGGGAACGCATACCTACGGCTCGGATTCGACCATTGCTAATGAGAAGATCACCTACAAGGGACATAACGACCTCAACTACAAGATCACGGTTGACTACCGCATCGTGCCGCGCGTCGTCACGGTCACGGGCAAGACATCGACCGTAAACTACGATGGCAATCCGCACAGCTATACGGGCAACGCGGGCGTTACATTCTCGAACTTCGCGAACAGCCAGACGGAAGCGACACCGGGACTGCTCTCGGGTTCTGTTTCCTATACCCCGATTGCAGACGCATCAAAGACATCGGGCTACGCACAGGGCGCGATTCATGCGGGCGAGTACAGTGTTGACCTTCAAAACAGCACGCTTGCGGCAAACAATTATAAATTCAAGTATGTACCGGGCAAGCTGACGATCAAACCGATCGACATCCACTTTACCGCACCGAGCGGCGAGCGCATTTACGGCACATCGAACGACAGCGTGACCATGACGTCGAGCACGACGCACACAGGCACGCTCCTTGCGGGCGACAGCTTCGCCAAGTACACGGTCACGGCGACGGACGGCACGAATGACGTCACCGCGCGCACGGGCGTCGGCACTTACACGATGACCTTAAATGGTGCGGCGCTCGCCACGGGAAGCCGCAGCCTTGCGACGGACTACCATATCACGTCCGATCCCGGCACGCTCACGATCAAGAAGCGTGCGCTGACCGTCACGGCGGGCGACAAGAGCCGCGCCTATGGTGACGCGAATACGACGGCGGGCTATATTAACAATACGTCGAAGGTCAACGTCGCTACGGCTACCGCGACGACGGGACTCGTCAACGGCGATGCGATTGACGATGTAACAGAGACGATCGACCCGACAGCAACCGTTACGACGAATGCCGGTACGGCAGGTCTTTGGACAAAGGCAAGCGCCGCGCACTTCTCGTCGGGCACGGCAAACAATTACAACATCACCTACGTTGACGGACATTTCAACATCACGAAGCGGCCGCTGACGCTCCTTGCGGGCGATAAGAGCCGCATCTACGGCACGGCGAACAGCACCGCAAACTATGTGGGCGGCACGAATCTCTTCCGCATCAAGGCGGGCACGAACCTCGTCAACGGCGATACGGTTTCGACCGTCACGGAGACGATTGATGCGCGTGCGACCGTCACGACGGACGCAGGCACGCCGGGTCTCAAGACGAAGATTGCAAATGCTGTCTTCGGCACGGGTAATGTCAACAACTATGACATCTCCTATGAGGACGGCAGCTTTGCCATCACGCCGCGTGATCTTACGCTCCGTGCGGGCAGCAAGACGCGCATCTACGGCACGGAGAACTCGACTGCTGTCTACACGGGCGGCACATCGAAGTTCCGCGCCGACGGGGCGACGGCGACGACGGGGCTCGTGAACGGCGATGCCATCGCCGACGTCGATGAATCGACGGATGCCCTCGTTACGACGAACGCCGGCACGGCGGGACTCAAGACGCAGATTGCAAATGCACGCCTCGCAGGCAATCGCAAGGCGTCGAACTACAACATCACCTATGTCGACGGTGGGTTTGCCATCACGAAGCGTGATCTCTACATCACGGCGGGCGATAAGCAGCGTGCCTACGGTGCGGACAACAGCACCGCAGGCTATGTGAACGGCACGCGTCTCGTCAACGTGCGTCCGACAGATGCAGTAAGCGGACTTGTCAACGGTGATGTGGTTTCTTCCGTTACGGAGACAATCGACCCGACCGCAACGGTTACGACCAACGCAGGTACTACGGGGCTTTGGACACGTTCCTCTGCGGCGCAGTTTGCGCACGGCACGGATGCCAATTACAATATTCACTACGCAGACGGCAGGTTTATCATCACTCCGCGCGAGGTGCTTATCACGGCGGGCAGTGCCTCCCGTGACTATGGTGCACCGAATCCCGTCATAACCGCATACATGATCGAGCGTGGTGACCACACATCGCAGCGCGGTCTGCTCGCGGGCGACGACATCAGCGGCATCACATCGCACTATGATGCGGGTATGAACGCGACCACACGCGGCGGCATCTATCGGGGCGTGATCCATGTCGATCCCGGTTCTGTTGTTGCAGGTTATACGGGAACGACACTGTTCTCCAATTACGATTTCCACTATGCTCCGGGTGATCTGACGATCGCAATGCGCGGCTTCGACATGAGCACGCCCGAGGGAAGAGCCGTGACAACGAGCACGGGCACTGTCACACAGGTGACCGCAGGCCTGATCGGCACGGCGGCAAACCGTATTCCGGGCAGCGGCAACACCATCGGCGGCGGTACGGGCATCAGCACGGGCGGTGCGAGCAATGGCTCTGCCGGAACGCATGGCGGAAACGCAGGACGTACGGGGGGTATCGGTGACGCGGGAAGTGCAGGCGGCTCAGGTAGTGCCAATGGCATGGGGGGTGTAGGCGATAACGGTACGTCCTCAGCAGGGAGTGGCTCAAGTGCAGCAGCACAGCCCGCTGCCTCTACGACGGCGAAGCCGGATCGCTCATTCGCTGACGGCGTCACGATTCAGATGCCGCAGGAGCAAACATCCACGCATTGGACGAACCGCGTTGTTGTATCGAGCGGCAAAGCGTCCGAGGCACACAGTTTCGTCACGGAGTCGGACGGCACATTCGGATTTGACCTCGGCAAGACACGCGGTACTCGTGGCTTCCACCCTGAGAATCCGGCAAACAATACGTCTGAGGCAATCCCTGTTCTCTTTACGGATGGCAATGCGCGTGACCTCGACGGCATCTATACCGTCAACTACTCGCCGGAGAAGCTGGCGATCAAGCCTGCCTCGAAGAAGGTTGACATTCCCGATCCGAAGGAGATTCGCAATACGTCCGAGCAGGCACTTCGCTTCCTCTATCAGACGGCGGACGGCTCCTTTGAGGTGACGTTTGGCAACGGGATTGTGACGCTCTATCCGCAGGATGATCCGGCACTCTCGATTGTTACGAGCAAAGACCGCAAGGCGGAACGCGCCGTGCTCGCCTCGGGGCTGCTCACGGCAATCGAGGATCTCGGTGTGACACCCGTGGAGATTCGCGCCGTCTATATCTTCAAGGTGCTTGACGGGCAGAGTGAAGAGTAATATGCCGTTATCCAAAAGCCTCCCCCGTCACAACGGGGGAGGGGAACCATGCGCAGCATGGTGGAAGGGGCGCCCCTATCGGCTCACTGCGTTCGCCACTTCCCCCGTTTTGACGGGGGAAGCTAATATGCCGTAGTGCCAAAGCCTCCCTCGCTAGTGCGTGGGAGGCTTTTCATGTGAAAAAACATTTGACTTTTTGTCATTTTGCTCTTGACTTTTTGCTTTTTACCGTGTATATTCAGTATAGATTTTGATTAGCACTCAGTTTTGGAGAGTGCTAACAGATACTGAAAGGAGAGGGGTGAATGTCGGACGATCTGGACGCGCGCAAGAGTCAAATCCTGTGGGCGGTCGTCGATGACTATATCGCATCGGCAGAGCCTGTCGGATCGCGGACACTCGCGCAGAAATACAATCTCGGCATCAGCCCCGCGACCATTCGGAACGAGATGGCGGATCTCGAGATGCTCGGCTACCTCGAGCATCCCCACACATCCGCCGGGCGCATCCCCTCATCGAAGGGGTACCGCTTCTACGTCGATGGGCTTCAGCCCGTCGCACCCGTGACAGATGCCGAGAAGAAGAAGATTCACGACTGGTATCACAGGCGTGTGCGGCGCCTCGACGAGGTGTTTCAGGAGACGGCGCGTCTGATTGCGGATGTGACGCACAATGTTTCGCTCGTGCTCGCACCGCAGGCGGCGCAGTCGACGTTCCGCATGCTGCAGTTCCTGCCGCTCGACCTAAGTCACGCGATTGCCGTCCTCATGACGGACGCGGGCTTCGTCGAGAACCGCATCGTTGAGATTCCCGACGGTGCGACATTCGCGGATTTTCAGCGGATGGCGGGGGCGGTCAATGCGACGCTCTCGGGCAAGGCGCTCAGTGCCGTGACGAAGAAAGACATGAAGCGCGTGCGCGATGCAATCGGCGATGAGTCGATCTTCGTCGCCGCCGTGGAGGTCATGCACAGGGCGCTCGAAGGGCGCTCGGAGGATCGCCTCTACCTCGGCGGTACGGCACAGCTGCTCGGCAATCCCGAGTTTCAGGATCTCGAGCGCGTCCGCGCGATGCTGCTCGTTCTCGAGCGCGAGGATCTCGTGAAGGACATCCTCCACACGCACGCGGGCGAGGGGCTTGAGGTCACAATCGGGCGCGAGAACAAAAGCAGCACGTTCTGGGACAGCAGTTTCATCACGGCGACCTATCATGTCGACGGCAGGCTGCTCGGAACGATTGCGGTGCTCGGGCCGACGCGCATGGAATACGCGAAGGCGATGCGCATACTCGACTATGTGAACACGAATCTAACAGAGATGATCTATCAGCTGAAATGGTAGGAGAGGTGAACGGCTTGCAGGAAAAGGAAGAGATGACGGCAGAGGAGCAGCCCGTGGAGGATGTAACTGACACGGCGGCTGAACCTGCGGATGTGACCGTGGAAGATGTGCCCGCAGAGGAGGACAAGACGGCCGAACTCGAGGCGCAGCTTCAGGAAAAGAGCGACCGCATCCTGCGGCTCCAAGCGGATTTTGAAAACTTCCGCCGCCGCACGGCGAAGGAAAAGGAGGAGCTTGCAGCCGTTATCACGCAGAATCTCCTCACGGATCTCCTGCCGCTCCTCGATAATTTCGAGCGGGCAATGGCGGTGGAGCAGTCGGATGTGGAGGCGTTCCAGAAGGGCGTCGAGATGATCTTCACGCAGCTGCGCGAGGTGATGGAAAAGCACGGGCTTGAAAACATCGAGGCAGAGGGCGCACCATTTGACCCCAACATCCATCAGGCGGTCATGCGCGTCGAGAATCCCGATGTGGAGGACGGCACGATCACGCAGGTGCTGCAAAAGGGCTACCAGGCAAAGGGCAGGGTCATCCGCCCCGCCATGGTGCAGGTAGCAGGTAACTAAGCAAATAACATCTATAAGATTTTGGAGGAATATAAAATGGCTAAAGTAATTGGTATTGATCTTGGAACGACGAACTCTGTTGTGTCCGTGATGGAGGGCGGCGAGCCGACCGTTATCACGAATCCGGAGGGCAGCCGTATCACCCCGTCCGTTGTGGGCTTTACGAAGGACGGACAGCGCCTTGTCGGCCGCCTTGCGAAGAATCAGGCGGTCTCGAACCCCGACCGCACGATCTCCTCGATCAAGCGCCATATGGGCGAGGCAAACTATCATGTGACGATCGACGGCAAGAACTATACGCCGCCCGAGATCTCCGCAATGATCCTGCAGAAGCTCAAGAGCGACGCAGAGGCGTATCTCGGCGAGACGGTCACGCAGGCGGTCATCACGGTTCCTGCGTACTTCAACGACAGCCAGCGTCAGGCGACGAAGGACGCCGGCAAGATTGCGGGTCTCGAAGTCCTGCGCATCATCAACGAGCCGACGGCGGCGGCGCTTGCCTATGGTCTTGACAAGGATCAGGACGAGACGGTGCTCGTGTTCGACCTTGGCGGCGGCACGTTCGACGTCTCCATTCTCGAGCTCAGCGAGGGCGTGTTCGAGGTCAAGGCGACGAACGGCGATACGGTGCTCGGCGGCGACGACTTCGACAAGAAGGTCATGGACTGGATGGTCGAACAGTTCAAGAAGGAGAACGGCATCGACCTTTCGCAGGACAAGATGAGCGCACAGCGTCTCATCGAGGCGGCGGAGAAGGCTAAGATCGAGCTTTCGAGCATGAGCCAGACGAATATCAACCTGCCGTTCATCACGGCAGACGCAACGGGTCCGAAGCATCTCGACCTCACGCTCTCGCGTGCAAAGTTCGATGAGCTGACGGCGGATCTCGTGGAGCGCACGATGATCCCGACGCGCAAGGCGATGGAGGATGCGGGACTTTCGGGCAGCGAGATTGACAAGATCATCCTCGTGGGCGGTTCGTCCCGTATCCCCGCCGTGCAGGAAGCCATCCGCAAGATCCTCGGCAAGGAGCCGTCGAAGGGCGTCAACCCCGATGAGTGCGTCTCCATCGGCGCGGCGATCCAGGGCGGCGTGCTCGTCGGCGAGGTCAAGGACGTGCTGCTCCTCGATGTCACCCCGCTCTCGCTCGGCATCGAGACGCTCGGCGGTGTCTGCACGAAGATCATCGACCGCAATACGACCATCCCGACCTCGAAGAGTCAGGTGTTCTCGACGGCGGCGGACAATCAGCCGGGCGTTGAGATCCACGTCCTGCAGGGCGAGCGCGAGATGGCGGCATACAACAAGACGCTCGGCCGCTTCCAACTCACGGACATCCCGCCCGCACCGCGCGGCGTGCCCCAGATCGAGGTCAAGTTCGACATCGACGCGAACGGCATTGTCAACGTGTCGGCGAAGGATCTCGGCACGGGCAAGGAGCAGAAGATTACGATTCAGTCCGACAGCGGCATGAGCAAAGAGGACATCGAGCGCATGGTGAAAGAGGCGGAATCACACGCCGCCGAGGACAAGAAGCAGAAGGAAGCCGTCGATGCGCGCAATGCGGGCGACTCCCTCGTCTATCAGGCGGAGAAGGCGATCAAGGATCTCGGCGCGAACGCAGATCAGGCGCTCGTCTCCAAGACGCAGGCAGCCGTCGACAAGCTGAAGGAAGCGCTCAAGGGCTCGGATATCGAGGCAATCAAGGCGGCGACCGAAGAGGCACGTCAGCCCCTCTACGAGCTTTCCTCTGCCGCCTATCAGCAGGCACAGCAGGCGGCGGGTGCCGCAGGCGCAGCGCCGGGCGCAGATGCAAATGCGGGCGCACAGAGCGCATCGCAGGATGACAATGTCGTCGATGCGGAGTTCACCGAAGTCAAGGATGATAAGAAGTAAGGTGGTATCGTGAGCGAGAAACGCGATTACTACGAAGTCCTGGGCGTCCAGAAGGGTGCCTCGGACGATGAGATCAAAAAAGCATATAAGAAACTCGCGCGCAAATACCATCCCGATCTCAACCGTGACGACCCGAAGACCGCCGAGGAGAAATTCAAGGAGCTCAACGAGGCGTACGATGTGCTGAAGGATCCGCAGAAGAAGGCGGCGTACGATCAGTTTGGTCACGATGCCTTCGACCCGCGCCGCGGCGGCAGCGCCGGAGGGGGAAACCCATTCGGCGGTGCCGGCGGATTCGGCGGCTTTGATATGAACGACATCTTTGACATGTTCGGCATGGGCGGCGGCGGACGCCGTGCGCGCAGACAGGGGCCCGAGCGCGGTGCCGATCTGCGCTATGATCTCGAGATCTCGTTCGAGGAGGCGGCATTTGGCAAGGAGGTCGAGCTCTCCATCCCGCGTGAGGAGAACTGTCCTACCTGCGACGGCTCGGGTGCGGCAAAGGGCTCGAGCGCCGAGACCTGTTCGACCTGTCATGGGTCAGGGCAGGAGCAGGTCATGCAGCGGACGATGTTCGGCAGCATGATGACCTCGCGCACGTGCAGCCAGTGCCACGGAACGGGCAAGATCATCAAGAATCCGTGCGGCGACTGCCACGGTACTGGACGCAAGCGCGTCACGAAGACGATCAAGGTCAACATTCCGCGCGGCGTGGACGACGGTCAGCGCGTCCGCGTCTCAGGCGGCGGCGAGGCGGGCGTGCGCGGCGGGGCGAACGGCGATCTCTATGTATACATTTTCATCCGTCCGCATGAACTCTTTCAGCGGCGCGGCAACGATGTTCTCATCGAGATCCCGATTACGTTCGTGCAGGCGTCGCTCGGCGGTACCGTGCAGGTGCCGACGCTCGACGGCGCGGTCGATCTCAAGGTGCCTGCGGGCATCCAGACGGGCACGGTGTTGCGCGTCAAGGGCAAGGGCATTCCGAATCTGCGCGGCGCGGGACGCGGCGACGAGCACATCCGTGTCAAGGTCACAACGCCGCAGAAGCTCTCATCGAAGCAGAAGGAACTCCTCAAGGAGTTTGCCGCGCTCAGCGGGGATGCGGTCAATCCCGAGCAGAAGAGCTTCACCGAGAAGTTCAAGGATCTGTTTGCGTGAGATAGGGAGCTTTCTTGGAGCGCCCCTATCGGCTTACTGACCTGTCCGAGAAGCAAGCCCCGTAGGGCGAAGCTGAGCGGAAAACAGGTCGTATGCGAAAACGTCCCGCAAGTCAAGTCCGAAGGACGCAGACGAGCGGCTGACGTTGACCGCCTCCAAGGCTCGCCACTTACTGACCTGTCCGAGAAGCAAGCCCGAAGGGTGCAGCTGAGCGGGTAACAGGTCGTATGGGAAAACCTCCCAAGAACACAAGCCGAAAGGCGAAGTGTGATTGGAAGAGGTTGACCGCTCCCCCGTCTCGGACGGGGGAAGCTAATATGCCGTCATGCAAAGCCTCCCCCGTCGCAACGGGGGAGGGGGGCCGCGTGAGCGGTGGAAGGGGCGCTTTGAGCGTCTGGGTAATACTGACAAACGTATAAACAGGGACTGCTGCACAAGTCAAAATGGTTTCGCAGCAGTCCCTTTTGCGCATTGACATTGGTTCAGACATTTGTTAGGATAAACGGAATTGATTTTTTTGTGTTGGGACGCATGACGGCGGGAGGGCTCATGGAAAATGTCTACACGTTAGTCAAGCGTTTTTATTCGCAGAACGGACGCGCGAATATCTTTGTTGCCCGCACGCTGATCGAGCGCTATCTTCGCGCGGCGGCGTGGCGCGGGCGGAGCAATGAGGATCTCTGTACGGATTGGTACTGCATCGAGGATTTCCTCACCGTTATTCAGCGGCGCGATGATTCGCTTGCGCGGCTTTTCATCCGCATTGACTACCTCGCGCTCTTCTTCCGCTACGCTGATGCTCACATCGATCGGCGGCCGCTCAAGCGTCACGCCGAGGATTACTTTGCGCGCATGCGCGCCTTTCTGAACTACCTCGAGGATACGGGTGACTATGACATCGACATCGGCGAGTTGGATGCCGATCTCGAGATGTTCTACATCACGGGGCGGTTCCGTCTGCCCGAGCGTGTCGAGTGGGAGGAGATCGACGGGCTGACGATCGAGGACATTGAGGAGGACGAGCGGATTGAGATGGAGGAGCTGAACATTCAGCTCAACGATCTCCTGCACCGCATCGGCGAATATTTCCGCGTGCCCGCCTATCAGCTCGACATCGGCCGTGCGGCGACGATCTACACGGGCGGTCTCTACGATATGAACGAGTATGAACACGCGAGCGAGGAGGAGAAGGAAACCTTCTGGCTGCGGTTCTGGGATTATTTTTTCTTTGACTATCATCTCATCGCCACAGATGAGACGCCGATTGCCCACTATAGTGATCGCACGTGGGATGAACTCAGCTACGATGACCGTCAGATCATCGGCGACCTGCTGGCGGCGCGCTTTGCCGTGCTCGCCGTGACGGAGGAGTACGACGATCACGTCGTCTGCCGCGATATCCTGCGTGACGAGGAGGTCGTCCTGCCGCATCCGGATATCCCGGGGACGCTCTCGAAGAGCATCCTCTTCGGGCATATCTGCGACGAGGGCATGATGATGCTCAACTACATCACGGCAATCCCCGCGAGCAAGCGACTGCAGAAGCGGATCGGCGACACGATTCAGCGCGAGTATAAGCTATTCCGCATGCAGGCGCCCGAGGCGACGATGGACGATTTCCTCGAACGCGAAGCGGCGCTCGTGCGCCATACGATCCACGTCCTCTCGACGCTCGCGCAGCTCGACGTGCTGCCGCGCCGTCTGCTGCCGGCTGCCATTCCCCGCAAGATCAACCCGCGTGTGTGCGCGGAGGAACTCGGTGCGCTTCAGATCATCGCGGACAAGATCGGTTTCAGCCGTCACTCACAGGTGCTTATGTGCGAGCTGTTTCTGGACTACGCGCAATCCGACCTTGCGCGTGCGCAGACGGCGGAGACGCTGACGGCGACGATCTTCCTCTTTGCGGAGATCAATGATATCGACCTGTCGCCGATCACGGAGCTCTATCATGTGGTCGGCTCGGATCAGAAGACGGTGCGTGCGGCGCTTGAGCGCATGCGTGCGGCGCTCGGTTGTGTGACCTACGATCCCCGCTATCTCGGGGAGGAAGGCTTTGTGACGATGCTCTACAGCGTTGTTCACGGAAAAGCGGGCTTCTAGAAGGGAGGCTTTTATGGAACAGGATTCGCGTGTGCGGCCGATGAGCCGTGAAGAAAATGCCGCCTATCGCGGCGTGACGTTGGAGGAGAGCGGCGCAGAACCGCATGAGGAGACGGGGCAGTCATGGGGCGGCTCGACATACGGAGGCGCACCGCGCGGTTCTGTGCGCTATATCCGTATTGGCGGCGCAGCGCCACAGCGTTCCTTCCTCACGAGCCTCCTCTGGGCGCTCGGCCTCGGGACGCTGCTTGCACTCTTCATCTTCGTGGCATTGCCCGCGATCGCCATGGTCATCGTCGGCGTCTTCGTGCTCGGCGCAATCATCAGCCTCGTCGGACGCGGACGGATCCTTTCGTGGGTCATGCGGCGGCTGTATGGACGGTGAGACGGAAAATTGCCAAAAATGAACGGCGGGGCTTTACAAAAGTCCTATCCTATGCTATACTTCAAGAAATTCATTTGAAATCTGGAAAGAGTGGGTGGAAGCCCACTCTTTCATTGCGTATGAGAAGAGGGAGAGCATGAGCGCGAAGATCGAGGAGCGCGTCGAGGAGATTGTGCGCGGTCTCCTGACGGATGTGCCGGAGTTGGAGCTGGTCGATGTCGAGTACGTGCGCGAGCGCGACTACTATCTGCGTGTCTACATCGACAAGGAGGGCGGCATCGACATCGACGACTGCCAGGCGCTGAGTGAGCGGTTGGAGGAGATTCTTGACCGCGAGGACTTCATCCCCGACGCCTACATTTTGGAGGTGTCCTCGCCGGGGCTCGACCGCGTGCTGCGCAAGCCGCGCGATTTCGAGCGCGAGCGCGGCAAGCAGGTCGATGTGACGCTCTACGCGCCATTTGACGGAAAGAAACAGTGGACGGGTGCACTCACAGACTGCGACGGCAAGACGCTGACTCTTGATGACGGGATTCAGATCCCCATGGAGCAGGTCTCACAGATACGTCTGCATATCGACTTTTAGGGAGGATTGGGTTTTGGCAAGAAAAAGCACAAAGGAGAAGAACGGCGGAAAGGAGTTCCTGCAAACCTTGCAGGAGCTTGCGTACGAGAAGGGCATCGACGAGGAGCGCCTCTTTGAGACCATCGAGCTGGCGCTGATCTCGGCATATCGACGCAATTTCAGCTCGGCGCAGAACGTCCGTATCTCTCTGTCGCGTGAGACGGGCGCATTCCACGTCTTTGCCCGCAAGACGGTTGTCGAGGAGGTTGAGAACGACATTACGGAGATCTCCCTCGAACAAGCGCGTGCCATCAATCCTGACTACGACATCGAAGATGTGGTCGAGATCGAGATGACCCCTGCGAACTTCGGCCGCATTGCGGCGCAGACGGCGAAGCAGGTCGTCATGCAGCGCCTGCGTGAGGCGGAGCGCAGCAATGTCTATGACGAGTACAAGGATCGCTCCTCGGATATCGTCACGGGCATCGTCCAGCGCGTTGAGGGGCGCAACGTATTCGTCGACATCGGGCGTGCCGAGGCGCTGCTCATGGCGACGGAGCAGCTGCCGACGGAGGAGTACAACTACGGCGACACGCTGCGCGCCTACATCATCGAGGTGAAGAGTACGGCGCGCGGCCCGCAGATCATGCTCTCGCGCACGCACCCGGGACTCCTCAAGAAGCTCTTCGAGCTGCAGGTGCCTGAGATGCAGGAGGGCGTGGTCGAGATCAAGTCGATTGCACGCGAGGCGGGCAGCCGCTCGAAGGTTGCCGTCTACTCGTCCGAGGAGCGCGTCGACCCGATCGGCGCCTGTGTCGGTCCGCACTACATGCGCGTACAGGCGGTGGTTGATGAGCTCGCGGGGGAGAAGATCGACATTGTGAAATGGAGCGACGATCCCGCGACCTACATTGCGAACTCTCTGAATCCGGCCAAGGTGATCTCGGTCGCCGTCAACGAGGCGGAGAAGGTCTCGCGCGTCATCGTTCCCGACTACCAGCTCTCGCTTGCCATCGGCAAGGAGGGGCAGAACGCCCGCCTCGCGGCAAAGCTGACGGGCTGGAAGATCGATATCAAGAGCGAGTCACAGGCAGCGGAGCTGATGGCGGAGGAAGCGGCGGAAGATACCGCTGCGGAGGAGTCCGCCGCAGAGGAGGCATAAATGGCGGAGGCGAGACAGCCCGAGCGGCTGTGCGTCGGCTGCCGTACGCTGCATCCGAAGCGTGAACTTCTGCGCATCGTAAAGAGTCCTGACGGAACGGTCGCACTCGACCCGACGGGCAAGAGTCCCGGGCGCGGCGCGTATCTCTGTCCCTCCTCCGAATGCCTCCGCAAGGCGCGCAGACAGAACGGTCTCTCGTGGTCGTTCAAGGGGCGGGTTGCTCCCGCCGTCTACGATGCACTCGAGGAGATTGTGCAGCACGGGGAGGATGGAACATGAACGAGGCTTTGCAGCAGCGCATCACGAACCTCCTCAGCATGGCGGCACGCGCGCGGCGCATCCTGTCCGGTGCGTTCGTTGTGGAAGAGGCGCTGAAGCGAAAGCAGGGGACATACCTCCTGCTCGCAGCCGATGCCTCCGAGGAGACCAAGGCGAAATTTACCCGCATGGCGGCGCAGCTGAATGTGCCGACGGCGGAATTACTGATCATGCAGCAGCTCGGGCACTGTCTCGGCAAGGAGTATCGTGCGGTTGCTGTGCTGATAGATAGAGGATTTGCGGACAGGCTCAGCGCCTATTTGCAGGATATACCGACGGGGGTGGATTGATGTCAGAATCGAAATACAGAATCACCGATTTGGCAAAGGAATTCAAGACGGACAAAGATACCATTATTGATATTCTGAAAAGCAAGAACTACAAGGTAAGAAACCAGTTCAGCGCAGTCGGTGAAGAGGAGCGTGCGGCGGTCAAAGCTGAGCTCGGCCGCACGGCAAAACCCGTACGCAAGGAGTCCCTGCAGAGCAAATCCCCCGCTCCGAAGGCCGCCGAGCGTCCGGCAAAGAAAGAGAAGGAAAAGCGTCCTGCACCGGCTCCTGCGCCGGCAGCGGAAAAGCCCGCAGCGGAGCGGAGCGCTCCGCCGGCAGCTGCTGAGAAGCCGGCGCCGCAGCAGCCCGCAGCCGAGGAGAAGCCCGTGCTGCGTGCACGCACGAAGGCGCCCGGCATTGTGATCGTGCGTCAGGCACCTGCCAAGACGCGTTCGGAGAGCTCTGATCGTCCGCGTTCGTCCGGCAATGCGTCGGGGAGATCCGGCGACCGTCCCGCACGTCCTGCGGGCGGACGCGGCGGCGCGCGCCCCGGAGCACCTGCGGCGGGATTGCTGCCGCAGGTGCTCC
>NZ_CP016201.1:0-19177 GCF_001683335.1 Selenomonas sp. oral taxon 126 | reverse complement strand
ACCGAGAGGAGCGCACGGAGCTGCGTCAGGCAGAGCGCAGCCGTGGCGGCGCGCGCAAGGGGCGCAAGGGGCGCGCGGCGGCACCTGCCCCTGTGGCAAAGGCAGAGATTGCACGTCCGAAGCACATTAAGCTGCCCGAGACAATCGCCGTCAAGGATCTCGCGTCCAAGATGAGCTATACGGCGGCAGACATCATCAAGAAGCTCATGCTCATGGGCGTTATGGCGAGCATCAATCAGGAGATCGACTACGATACGGCATCCCTCGTTGCAGCTGAGTTCGGTGTGACGACGGAGGAGCTGCCGCCGGATGTCGACCCGACGCTGATCCCGGAGATCGAGGACGATCCGAAGACACTCAAGGATCGCCCGCCGGTCGTCACCGTCATGGGTCACGTCGACCACGGCAAGACCTCGCTGCTCGATGCAATCCGCAATACCTCCGTCAGCTCGCATGAGGCGGGCGGTATCACCCAGCACATCGGCGCCTATCAGGTCGTCTGTCAGGGCAAGAAGATCGTCTTCCTCGATACGCCGGGTCATGAGGCGTTCACGGCAATGCGTGCGCGCGGTGCACAGATCACGGACGTGGCGATTCTCGTCGTTGCAGCGGATGACGGCGTCATGCCTCAGACGGTCGAGGCAATCGACCATGCGAAATCGGCGCAGGTGCCCATCATCATCGCCATCAACAAGATTGACAAGCCGGGTGCAAACCCCGACCGCGTCAAGCAGGAACTCATGGAGTACGGACTCGTTGCCGAGGAATACGGCGGCGATACGATCATGGTGCCCGTCTCCGCAAAGCAGCGCATCGGCATCGACGACCTGCTCGAGAACATCCTGCTCGTCGCCGAGGTCGAGGAGCTCAAGGCAAACCCAAACCGCGAGGCACGCGGCGTCATCATCGAGGCAAAGCTCGACAAGGGGCGCGGCTCGGTCGCAACGGTGCTCGTTCAGAGCGGTACGCTGCGCATCGGTGACTCCATTGTCGTCGGCACGGCGTATGGTCACGTCCGCGCGATGATCAACGATCGCGGCGACAACGTGAAAAAGGCGGGTCCCTCCATGCCTGTGGAGATTCTCGGTCTGAACGATGTGCCGTCGGCGGGCGACATCCTCGCCGCCGTCGATGAGAAGCAGGCGCGCTCGATTGCAGAGGCACGCCTCGGCAACCAGCGCCGCGACCTCATCAAGTCGAAGAGCGTTTCGCTCGATGCGCTTTTCCAGCAGATTCAGGAAGGCGACATCAAGGATCTCAACATCGTCGTCAAGGCGGACGTACAGGGCTCGGTCGAGGCGCTCAACTCGGCGCTGCTCGGACTCAACAAGAACGACGAGGTGCGCGTCAGCATCGTGCACTCGGGCGTCGGCGCCGTCAGCGAGTCGGACATCATGCTCGCCACAGCATCGAAGGCGATCGTCATTGCGTTCAACGTGCGTCCGGATGCAAATGCACGCCGTCTTGCCGACACGGAGGATGTGGACATCCGCACCTACCGCGTTATCTACGATGCGCTGAACGATGTCAAGGACGCGATGAGCGGCATGCTCAAGCCGAAATACAAAGAGGTCATTCAGGGACGCGTCGAGATCCGTCAGGTCATGCGCTTCTCCAAGGCGTTGGTTGCAGGCTCGTACGTCCTCGAGGGCAAGATTCACAACAACTCGAAGATCCGCATCCTGCGCGACAACGTCGAGCTCTTCGACGGGGAGATCGACTCCCTGCGCCGCTTCAAGGATGAGGTGAAGGAGGTCGCCGCCGGCTATGAGTGCGGCATCTCCATCGTCGACTTCCGCGACTTTGCGGAGGGCGACATCATCGAGGCATATACGATGGAGGAGATCGAGACCTCCATCGCCGAGGCGAACAAGGCGGCAGAGCAGAAGCGCGAGGCGCAGGCTGCTGCGGCCACAGCAGCGGCAGCGGCGGAAGAAAACGCCGAATAAATCATAAAAATAGAGGTGCAGTCCATCGTCCCGCTCTGCGGGTCGGAGGGCTGTGCCCCTTTGTATAGGAAGCACTGATAAATTCAGCACCGCCATCTTAGCGCATCTTTTTTGCCCGCACTTCGTCGGCAAATCCTCCACATAGCCCTTGCTATGCGTCCGGTTTGCCTCCTAGTTCGGACGAAAAAATCTACGCCAATCTGACGGACTTCATTTTATCAGTGATTCCTATAGAGAGAGGAGGCGCACCTTGGCAAAGGTTCGCGTTGAAAAACTACAGGAACTCATCAAACAGGAAGTCAGCGACATCATTTTCAACGAGCTGAAAGATCCGCGCATTGGATTTGTGACTGTGACCTCCGTCGCGTGTACGGAAGATCTGCGCGAGGCGAAGATCTACGTCAGCGTCATGGGGGACGAGAAGAAGGCGCGCGATACGCTGCACGGGCTCGAGAGCTCGCTCGGCTTTGTGCGGCGCGAGGTCGGCAAACGCATTCGCCTGCGCTTCACGCCTGAAATCAGCTTTGTACTCGATACCTCACTGAACTACAGCGACCACATTCAGCGGCTGCTGAACGAGATTCACGAAGATAGACCCGCAGGGGAAAAGGGGGAGGACGCATGAAGATCACATTGGACGAAGCCGCAAAGATGGTCGCCGACGCGCAGACCATCATCCTCACGTCGCATATTCGCCCCGACGGGGACTCCATCGGCTCGACACTCGGGCTGATGCACTGGCTAAGGGCTCAGGGCAAGGATGCGCGCGTTCTGATTGACGACGAGCTGCCGCGCATTTTCAACATCCTGCCGGGGATTGAGACGATCGAGCGCCCCGCAGAGGGAAAACGCTATGCCGCCGACCTCCTCATCGTCTGCGATGTGGAGCTGAAGCGCACGGGCGAGGTGCTCCCCGCTGTCGATGCCGTGCACGTGCTGAACATCGATCATCACGTGACAAATGACGAGGAGGCGGAGTACCTCTATCTGAATCCGGACTACGCGGCGACCTGCGAGATCATGCACGACCTGATCCTCGCGATGGGCGGCACGTTCTCGCTCGATGTTGCGATCTGTCTCTATACGGGCATGGCGACCGATACGGGATTTTTCCGCTTCTCGAATACGACGCCGCACACGATGCGCGCGGCGGCAGACCTTATCGAGGTCGGCGTAAAGCCAAATATCATCTCCGTGGCAATGGAGCTCAAATCCTACGACGAGGTCATGGCGCAGGTCAGGGCGATCCGTCACCTTGAGATGTTCCATGACGGCAAGGTTGCGGCGGTCTTTATCGACGAGGAAAAGGCGAAGGAAGTCACGACAACGGAGGGGCTGCTCGATGCGCTGCGCGTGATCGAGGGGACGCAGGTCGTCTTCTTCATGAAGTGGCTCGAGAAGGATACGTATCGCGTCAGCATGCGTTCGAAGGGCACAAATGTCTCGCGCATTGCGCAGGTCTTCGACGGCGGCGGGCACATCCGCGCGGCGGGCTGCACGATCCATGCTCCCTTTGACGAAGCGAAGCAGAAGATCCTCGCGGCAATCGGGGAGGAGCTGAACCGTTAAGACGTGGACGGATTTATCAACGTATTAAAACCTACAGGGCTTTCGTCGCACGATGTCATTGACATTGTGCGGCGTATTTTTAAGCAGAAACGCGTCGGGCACGCGGGGACACTCGACCCTGCGGCGGCGGGCATCCTGCCCGTTGCGCTCGGACGTGCGGCGCGTCTCGTGGAGTATATGGAGGGCGCGGACAAGTCCTATCGTACGGAGCTTGCATTCGGCTATGCGACGGATACGGGGGATGTGTACGGCGAAGTGGTCGAGAGCGTACCGCACCCGACTCTGCCCTCGGAGGAGGAGCTGCGCGCCGTGCTCACACGCTTTGTCGGTGAGACCTGGCAGCGCCCGCCCGCCTACTCCGCGATCAAGGTTGGCGGACAGCGTGCCTATGACCTCGCGCGGCAGGGCGCGGCGGTTGAGATTGCGTCGCGGACGGTCACGATTCATCATCTGGAACTTGTGCACGTCGATTGGGCGCGGAGGCGTATTCTCGTGGATGTGGACTGCGCGAAGGGGACGTATATCCGTGCGCTCTGCACGGATATCGGCGCGGCGCTCGGACTGCCCGCTACGATGCGCTTTCTCCTGCGCACGCGCGTGGGGGGCTTTGCCCTTGCAGATTCCCATACCCTCGAAGAACTCGCGGAGGCGGGGGAGGGAGCCGTGTGCGCGCCCGATACGGCGCTCGATCTGCCGTGCTACGAGCTCGACCCGCAGCGCGTGAAGGCGTTCTACAGCGGACTCTCGACCTCGGAGCGTCGCCTCCCGCTCGCAGAGGGCTTCTATCGTGTCTATGCAGAGGGCGTCTTCCTCGGCATCGGACGATATGATGCGGCGGCGCAGGAAATGTACCCCGCAAAGGCGTTTCCGCCGGTGTAAATGGGGGGCATGTCCCTCGCGAACGCTTAGTTACGCAAGTGATCGCGTGCTCGTTCGCCTAAATACCTGCGGACTTCTTAAACGCGCTTCGCTTGAACGAAAGAAATCCGCAGGGGGCGAGTCGCCCGCTTTACTCACTTGCTCCACTAGGGTTCGCTTAGGGACATCGCCCCACTTACAAGAACAAATATGTTCGGACTGTTGCTGTGGCGGCAGTCCTTTTGTTTTGAGAATTTCCCTCTCTATGCTATAATAGCAGGAATGATAAAGGAGGAACACATACATGAAGATAGATGACGTAATTCACGGTTTTCGCCTCGTACGCATGGAGGAGATTGCGGAAGCGGAGGGGCGTGCGCATACCTTTGTGCACGAGAAGACGGGCGCGCGGCTCTTCTTCCTCGAGACGGCGGACGACAACAAGGTCTTTTCGATCAGCTTTCGCACGCCGCCAGTCGATGATACGGGTGTGGCACACATTGTCGAGCACTCCGTGCTCTGCGGCTCGCGCAAATATCCGTTGAAGGAGCCGTTCGTCGAGCTTGTGAAGGGATCACTCAACACCTTCCTCAACGCGATGACCTTCCCCGACAAGACGATGTATCCCGTCGCGAGCCGTAACGCGCGCGACTTCCAGAACCTCATGGAT
This sequence comes from Selenomonas sp. oral taxon 126, assembly GCF_001683335.1. Taxonomy (GTDB): domain Bacteria; phylum Bacillota; class Negativicutes; order Selenomonadales; family Selenomonadaceae; genus Centipeda. The sequence continues at coordinate 14,131 of NZ_CP016201.1, read as the reverse complement.
GTGTACCTCGATGCGGTGTTCTATCCATCCATGCGCACGAATCCGCAGGTGCTGATGCAGGAGGGCTGGCACTACGAGCTCGACGATGCGGATGCGCCGCTTCGTTACAGCGGCGTGGTCTACAACGAGATGAAGGGCGCGCTCTCGGCGCCCGACGATCTCCTCGGCAGCCGCATCATGGCGGCGCTCTACCCCGATACGACGTATGGCTGCGAGTCGGGCGGCGATCCCGATGCAATCCCCGGGCTCACGCAGGAGATGTTCCTCGATTTCCATGCGCGCTATTATCATCCCTCGAACAGCTATATCTACCTCTATGGCGACCTCGATATCGAGGAAAAGCTCGCCTATCTCGACAGTGCGTATCTCTCGCATTTCGAGCGGATTCCCGTGCCCTCGCGCATCGACCGTCAGCAGCCGTTTGCGGGGCAGGTCAAGGTGGAGCATTTCTATCCGATCGGGACGGAGGAACCTCTCGAGGAGAACAGCTTCCTTTCGCTGAACTGGGTGATTGGCGATACGAGCGACCGCAAGCGCGTCATGGCGCTGCAGATTCTCGATCACGCACTTCTCAGGATGCAGGGGGCGCCGCTGCGTCAGGCGCTCATCGATGCGGGACTTGGCCGCGATGTCGATTCGAACTATGAGAGCGACGTGCTGCAGCCGTTCTTCAGCATCGTTGTGAGCAAGTCGGAGACGGCGCGCGCGGATGAATTCGTGCGCATCGTGAAGGAGACGCTACGGAAACTCGCGGATGGTGGTCTGGATCATACACTCGTACAGGCATCGCTCAATACGCTCGAGTTCCGCCTGCGTGAGTCGGATTTCGGCTCCTCGCCGAAGGGGCTCATCTACGGCATCCGCATGATGAAGACATGGCTCTACGACGGTACACCCGAGGACTATCTGCGCTATGAGGATGTGCTTGCCGAACTGAAAGAGGGGCTGGACAACGGCTATTTCGAGCAGGTGATTCGGGAGTCCTTCCTTGAGAATCCGCATGAGGCGCTTGTGACGCTCGCCCCGAGCCGCACGCTCGGCGCGGAGCGCGAGGCGGCACAGGAGAAGATCCTCGCGGAGAAAAAGGCTGCAATGTCTGCGGATGAGATTGCGGCGGTCATGGACTCCTGCGCGGCGCTCAAAGCGTCGCAGGAGGAGCCGGACACGGAGGAGGCACTTGCCTCGATTCCGATTCTCGCGCGCTCGGATATCCGCGCGGATGCGGAGCGTCTGCCGCTCGATGTGCGCGACTGCGCGGGGACGAAGGTGCTCTACTCCGATCTTGAGACGAACGGGATTGTCTACCTCAACTTCTACTTCCCGATGGCGGCGGTCGCGCAGGAGGATCTGTCCTATGCCTATCTCCTCGCGGAGATGTTCGGCGCGGTTGATACGGCGCGGCACAGCTACGCCGAGCTTGCGATGCTTCGCAGCCTCTATACGGGCGGCATCGGGGCGGACATCGTCGCCTATACGCGCGCGGGTGAACCGGACTCCCTCGCACCGCGCTTCAAGCTGCGCGCGAAGGTGCTGAAGGAAAATCTGCCGCGCCTCTTCGATCTGCTCGCAGAGATCATAATGGAGAGCGATTTCTCGGGCGCAAAGCGCATCCGAGAGATCGTCGATGAGGAAAAGACCGGCATGGAGCTCTCGCTCCAACGTGCGGCGAATCAGGTCGTTGCCGCGCGCATTGCGGGCTATCTGATGCCCTCGGGCTGCTATACCGAGGTCGGCGGGCTGCCGTTCCACGATTTCCTGCGCGCGTTCAAGGATGATTTTGCGGCACGCCACACGGAGATGCGGGCGGCGTTTGCACGGATTCTTCCGAAGATTTTCAACCGCAGCGATCTCATGGTGAGCATTACTGCACCTGCGTCGGACTATGATACCGTTGCGGCGGGGCTTGCGGATTTCCAAGCGAAACTTTCCGCCGAGGCGTTCCCTGTGGCTCCGTACACATGGGAGATCGCTGCGCGCAACGAGGGGCTGATGACGCAGAGCCGCGTGCAGTACGTAGCGAAGGGCGCGAACTTCATCAAGCTCGGCTACAGCTATACAGGCGTTCTGCGCGTGCTCGAGACGCTGCTGCGCTATGACTACTTCTGGACACGCATCCGCGTGCAGGGCGGCGCATACGGCGCGATGACCCAGTTCAACCGCAACGGCTTTATGGTGTTCGCCTCCTACCGCGACCCGAACCTCGCGGAGACGTTTGCCGTGCTCGATGAGACGGCGGACTATGTACGCACATTCGACGTGTCCGACCGCGAGATGGACAAGTTCATCATCGGCACGATGAGCAATGTTGACACGCCGCTGACACCGCAGATGAAGGGCGATATGGCGGCGACATTCCACCTGCGCGGCATCACGTGGGAGGATCGCCAGCGTGCGCGTGAGGAGATTCTCACGGCGCAGCAGAAGGATGTGCGTGCGCTTGCGGATATGATCGAGGCGGCAATGCGTGCGGATGTGCGCTGCGTGCTCGGCGGCGAGGAGAAGATCCGCGCGAACGAGGCGATCTTCGGTGAGATTCGCCCTGCGCTGCGGACGTAAAGGAAGCACTGATAAATTCAGCCACGCCATCTTGACGTATCTTTTTTGCCCGCACTGTGTCGACAAATCCTCCACATAGCCCTTGCTATGCGTCCGGTTTGTCTCCTTGTTCGGACGAAAAAATCTACGCCAATCTGACGGACTTCATTTTATCAGCGATTCCTAAAATTTTTGACTTTTCACGCCGTGCGTGGGATAATAGCAGAAGATGAATTTGAAGGGGGAATCTGCCATGAAAAAGAAAGTTTTCCGTGGTGCCGGCGTTGCCATCATTACGCCGTTTACGGAGACGGGCGTGAACTATCCCGAACTTGGACGCATCATCGAGGATCAGATCGCAGGCGGCACGGATGCCATCATCATCACGGGCACGACGGGGGAGTCCGCGACGATGACAGATGCGGAGCACCGCGAGGCGATCCGCTTTGCAGTGGAGCAGGTGGGGGGGCGTATTCCCGTTGTGGCGGGCACGGGCTCGAACGAGACTGCCTACGCCGTCGAACTCTCGCAGTATGCGGAGCAGGTCGGCGCCGATGCGCTGCTCCTCGTGACGCCGTACTACAATAAGTGCACGCAGAATGGTCTCGTTGCACACTATACGGAGATCGCGGACAGCGTCAGCATCCCCGCGATTCTCTACAACGTACCCTCGCGTACAGGCGTGAATATCAAGACGGAGACCTATGTGCAGCTCGCGAAGCATCCGCGCATTGTCGCTGTAAAGGAGGCGAGCGGCGATCTCTCGGCAATCCTGCGCCTGCGCGCGGCGGTCGGCGATGAGCTCGCGGTCTACTCGGGCAACGACGATCAGATTGTGCCCATCCTCTCGCTCGGCGGATTGGGGGTCATCTCCGTGCTTTCGAATGTCGCGCCGCGTGCGACGCATGACATCTGTCAGCACTATTTCGACGGCAATACGGCAGAGGCGGCACGCCTCCAGATCGCGTACTCTGATCTCATCGATGCGCTCTTCTGCGAGGTCAATCCGATCCCCGTCAAGACGGCGATGCGCCGTCTGGGCTACGATGCGGGCCCCTTGCGCATGCCGCTCTCAGAGATGGAGCCGGCGAATGCGGCGAAGCTCGACGCTGCGCTGCGGGCACACGGGCTGATCAAGTGATTAGACGCTCTCCTCTCGTGCGGGGCTGCCATGCGCGGAGGGGAGCGTTTTTCGCGGTGCAGGGCGGAGGGATCATCGGCGGTTGTAGGTGATTGCAGGCTTTGCTGCCTGGGCAAAGGGGAGGACAGAGTAAAATGATGGAGCCGGAGGAAGCGGGGACGGAGGTCGATCTTCCGCGTGCGGAGCGCGCCATGCGCGAATTTCTCACGGCGGTCGGCGTCGATCTTGCGGCACAGGGGATGGAGGAGACACCTGCGCGTGCTGCACAGCTCTATGCGGATCTCTTTGCAGGTTTACATGAGGGGACAGGGGAGCTCTGGACGGATGTGATGACGGAGGAGACGGACGGGCTGATTGCCGTGCGTTCGATTTCGTTTCACTCCATCTGTGAGCATCACCTGCTTCCGTTCTTCGGGACGGCACATATTGTCTATCGCCCGCATGCAGGACGCGTGGCGGGCTTTGGCGTTTTCACACGGCTGGTTGATCGCATGGCGCGCCGCCCGCAGATTCAGGAGCGGCTGACCTCGGATATTGCGGGGGAAATCGAGCGTGGGCTCGGCGCTGAGGGCGTGCTCGTCGTTGTCGATGCACAGCAGCTCTGCATGACGATGCGCGGCGCCCGCGCGCACGGAACGCGGACAACGACCTCTGCATGTCGAGGCGTATTTCGTGAAGATAAGGTGATGGAGCTGCAGGCGTGGCAGCTATTAGGTGAGTGGAATGACGGCAGAGAGAACATATCGCTTCCGTGACGGGAAGGAGCTGCGGCTTGGCGCGCGGACGCTCGTTATGGGCATTCTGAATGTGACGCCGGATTCGTTTTCGGACGGGGGCAGGTGGAACAGGCGGGACGCTGCTCTGCGCCATATGGAGGAGATGGTGCACGATGGTGCGGACATCATCGACATCGGCGCGGAGTCGAGCCGTCCCGGGTTCGTGCCGATGAGTGCAGCAGAGGAAATAGAACGTCTCCTGCCGTTTCTTGAAGCCGTTTTGCCCGAGTGCCCCGTGCCCGTCTCCGTGGATACATTTAAGGCAGAGACGGCGCGTGCCGCCCTTGCTGCGGGCGCGCATCTGCTGAACGATATCTGGGGGCTGCAGTATCCCGAGGAACCAGGGGCAATGGCGCAGGGGGCGGCAGAGGCGGATGTGCCCGTCGTCGTCATGCACAATCAGAACGGGACGGCGTATGACGGGGATGTGATCGCCGCTATGCGCGGCTTTTTCCTGCGTTCGTTTGAGATTGCGGATGCGGCGGGGCTTGCACGCGAGAATATCATCCTCGATCCCGGCATTGGCTTCGGCAAGACGGCGGAGCAGAATATGCACGTCATGCGGCGGATGGATGAACTCATCTCCTATGCGGGAACGGACTACCCGCTTCTCCTCGGGGCAAGCCGCAAGAGCTTCATCGGGGCGGCGCTCGATCTGCCCGTCGAGGAGCGCATGGAGGCGACGGGGGCGGCGTGTGTTCTCGGCATCACGCGCGGTGCGTCCATTGTGCGCGTGCACGATGTGAAGCCGATTGCACGCATGTGCCGCATGACGGACGCGATATTGGGAGCTTGATATGGACACAATTTTTCTGCGCGGCATGACGTTCGCGGCGGCGCACGGCGTACTGCCCCATGAGAAAGGGGTTCGCCAGCGCTTTATCGTGGATGCGGAGCTGCTGCTCGATCTGCACGCGGCGGGGGTGCATGACAGCCTTGCGGAGACTGTGAACTATGCCGAGGTTTACGAGATCGTGCGCAAAACGATTGAGGGCGAGACAAAGAAGCTGATCGAATCGCTCGCCGAGGACATTGCCGACCGTGTGCTTGCGGCATTTTCGATGATCCGCAGCGCACGCATTACCGTGCATAAACCGGCGGCACCCATCCCCGGAATCTTCTCGGATGTGGGCGTCAGCATCACGCGGGAGCGGGAAGAGCAATGAGGCGCGCATACATCGGGCTCGGGGCGAATCTCGGCGCGCGCGGGGAGACGATGCGCGCAGCGCTGCGGCGGATGGCGGAGCTTCCCTCTGTCAGCGTGGAGCAGGTGTCTTCGTTTTACGAAACGCCGCCGTGGGGGAATACGGATCAGCCCCCCTTTCTCAATGCGGCGGCGCGGATTGCATTTGACGGTACGCCACATGAACTGCTTGCCGATCTCCAACAGATTGAGCAGGAGCTCGGGCGCGTGCGTCATGAACACTGGGGCGCGCGGACGATTGACCTCGACATCCTGCATATCGAGGGCATGACTGGTGCGGATGATGTGCTGACCCTGCCGCATCCCTATCTCACGGAGCGTGCCTTTGTCCTCGTTCCACTCCATGAGATTGCACCCGCACTCTGCATTCATGAAAAATCCATCGTTGCATATTATAATGCAATCGACCGCACGGGCATCGTGCGTGCGCCCGAACTCTTCGCGCCGTATCCGCTCGCGCTTATCGCCGCCTGTGACGAGGCGGGCGGTATTGGGAGAAACGGACGGCTACTCACGCAGGTGCCTGAGGATATGGCGCATTTTCGCCGAACGACGATGGGCGGCATCCTTGTCATGGGGCGTCGCACGATGGAGAGTCTGCCGGGGTGGCGTGCTCTCGATGGGCGGGAGAATATCGTCCTCTCACGTACGATGGAGCGGGCAGAGGGGTTTCAAATCGTCTGTGATCTTGCGGAGCTGTGGCAGCTGCTTGGGCGGCTCGTGTATGAGGCGGAGCGTCCGATCTTTGTGATCGGCGGAGGGGAATGCTATCGGCTGCTCCTGCCCTATGTGCAGCGGGCATATGTGACGCGACTCGCAGGGACATACGAGGCGGATGTGTTTCTGCCGCCGCTCACGGATTTCATGCGGACGGAACGTCACAGCGGAAAAGACTGTATTTTTGAAATTTACGAGAGAGTTTAGCATGGCAAAGGAAATCTTTCACAACGATTGGCAGGAACTTCTTGCCGATGAGATGGCACAGCCCTACTATCGGGAGCTGCGGGAGTTCCTGATCGGTGAGTATCGCACGCGGCGCGTGTACCCCGATATGTATGCGATCTTCAACGCGCTGCACTATACGAGTTTTGCGGATACGAAGGTCGTCATTCTCGGGCAGGATCCGTACCACGGAGACGGGCAGGCGCACGGGCTCTCGTTCTCCGTGCAGGTTGGCATCGAACCGCCGCCGTCGCTGCTCAACATCTACCGGGAGATGCAGGATGACCTCGGCATTGCGCCGCCCGCGCATGGCTGCCTGATCCCGTGGGCGAAGCAGGGTGTGCTGCTCCTGAACACCGTGCTTACCGTGCGCGCGCATTCTGCGGCGTCTCATGCGGGGCATGGATGGGAGCGGTTCACCGATCACATCATCCGCCTTCTCGGCGCGCGCGAGCAGCCGCTTGCATTCATCCTCTGGGGCAGCCCCGCACGGAGGAAGCGCAGCCTCATCACGAATCCGCGCCATCTCATCGTCGAGTCGCCGCATCCGAGCCCGCTCTCAGCCCATCGCGGCTTCTTCGGCAGCCGCCCCTTCTCGCGCGTCAATGCCTTCCTCACGCAGGCGGGGGAAACGCCGATCACGTGGCAGCTACCGCCGGCGGACGAGATTGAGGCGTAGGGATAATTTGTTTGTTTTGTGATATAATAGGAGTGACTGAGGAGGCGATGCCGTGCATACGATTGAGGACGCTAAGAAATCCTACGATGCCGCGTGTAAGGCAGTGCTTGCCGATCGTTATATCCTCGCGAATATCCTCAAGGAATGCGTGGAGGAGTTTCGGGACGAATCCATCGAATTCATTGCATGTGAATGCATTCAGGGGCGTCCTGAGATCAGCGCCGTGCCGGTGCGGGCAGATGAGGCGGAGCGTCTGCGGCTGGATGGGCTCAATACGGAAGATGTATCTCTGACGGAGCCCGTCATTCACTATGATATTCGCTTTCGTGCAGTGCTTCCGCGGACGAACAGACCGATCAAGCTCATCATCAACGTGGAGGCACAGAATGATTTTTCACCGGGGTATTCTCTCCTGCGGAGGGCGATCTATTATTGCTGCCGAATGATTTCGGCACAGTATGGAACAATCTTTTCGCATTCTGCCTACGATGATATAGAGAAGGTGTATTCCATCTGGATCTGTACGCATCCAAGTGAAGAGTGGGCGTATACGATTACGAAGTATGCCATGCAGGAGCGAAATTTGATCGGGAATGCGCGCGCAGAGGTGGAAGAATACGATCTGATCGTTCCTATTATGGTCTGTTTGGGCAAAAAGAAATACCAAGAATTGAAGGGGCTCTTCCGTCTGCTCAACCTTGTGCTTTTACATCGCGGACGGGATGATCGCAGTATCGTTCTGAGTGAGTTAAAAGAAAAATTCAATGTTATCATGACGCCGCATTTGGAGAAAGGGGTGGCAGAGGTGTGCAATCTGAGTGAAGGTGTGTACAGGGATGGGGTAGCATATGGCATGGAGCAGGGGCTTGAGCAAGGACTTGAGCAGGGGCTTGAGCAGGGACGCAAGGAAACAGTACTGGCGCTCTTGCGGGAGAAAATGCCGCTCGATCTGATTGTGCGTGTCACCAAACTCTCGGCGGAGAAAATACAGGACATCGGAAAGTTGAACGGTTTTTTGTAAAAAAGGCGTTCTCCCCTAAACTACAGAAGGAAGAATATCATGAAATTTTCATCACTGCGCAATATCTGCGCGCTCGGTCTCGTCGTCTGTCTTGGCGGTTGCGGATCACCTGCAGTCTCCTCTGCGGAGATGCCGCATGAGATCGTGCAGGAGAATATGCCGACGGATGGGCAGAAGGAAATCTACCTCGCAGGCGGCTGCTTCTGGGGGACGGAGCTGTATACGAGCCTCGTGTATGGTGTCGTCTCGGCGGAGAGCGGCTATGCGAACGGCACGACCGCGCATCCGTCCTACCGCGAGGTGTGCAGCGGCAGCGGTCATGCGGAGACGGTGCATATCGTCTACGATCCCGCAAAGGTCAGCCTCGATCAGCTGCTCCTTGCCTTCTATGACTCCATCGACCCGACGGCGAAGGATCGGCAGGGCAACGACATCGGACGTCAGTATCGCTCGGGCATCTACTACGTACCGAATGCAGACGGCAGTGAGAGTGTCGATGCCGCCGTGATCCGCAGCTCGCTTGACGCCCTGCAGCAACGCATTGGAAAGCCGATTGCGATTGAGACAGAACCGATTGTGAACTTCTACCGCGCCGAGGACGCTCATCAGGAATATCTCACAAAGAACCCGAACGGTTACTGCCACATCTCACCCGCGCTTATTGCCAAGATGCGTGAGAAACGTGCGGCGGCGGAGCGTGCGGCGGCAGCGAAGCCCACACGTACGTATGAAAAACCATCGGATGCGGAACTCAAGGCTCGTCTGACGGGGATGCAGTACGCCGTCACACAGGAGAAGGCGACGGAGCCCGCCTTCCGCAACGAATACGACCACGAATTCCGCGAAGGGATCTACTGCGACATCACAACGGGTGAGCCGCTCTTCATTTCTGCGGACAAATATGACTCGGGCTGTGGCTGGCCGGCGTTCTCGCGTCCCATCGACAGCGCGCTCATCGCCGAGCATGAGGATCGTTCGTACGGCATGGTACGCACAGAGGTCACGGCGGCGGGCAGCGGCGCGCATCTCGGACATGTCTTCAACGATGGCCCTGCATCCACGGGCGGCCTGCGCTACTGTATCAACAGCGCATCCCTGCGCTTCATCCCAAAGGAGGAGATGGCGGCGGAGGGCTACGGTGACTATCTCTATCTGTTGGAGAAATAAAATCCGGCATATTGGGAGAATTCGTAAAATATCTTTTTCTCGTATTGACAAGTACTTCTTCCAATGTTATCTTTATCAAAGCATTACGAAAACTTTATAGGAATTGGATCAGGTACTTTGTGTTTAATAGAAAATCCGGTAAGGAGTCATCTCCACAAGCCGGAGCGGTCCCGCCACTGTATCAGTGAGCAAGCCTGCATGGAAATATACTGTCATTTCCGAGAATGTCACTGGGGGAGTCCCTTGGGAAGGCGCAGGTCTGCGATGAACTGGAGCCAGGAGAACTGCCTGATTGACAATCGCCGTTTGACCTGCGAGTGATGGGGATGGGGATTTGCGTGCTGTTTTATGCCGCTTTGAGACCCTTTGATTGAGAGCCGATGAGCCCTTTTCTGCTGTTGCAGGAAGGGGCTTTTTGTTTACCCCTATACCTAAGGAAGCACTGATAAATTCAGCACCGCCATCTTAGCGCATCTTTTTTGCCCGCTTTTTGTCGGCAAATCCTCCACATAGCTTTTGCTATGCGTCCGGTTTGCCTCCTCAATCGGACTAAAAAATCTACGCCAATCTGACGGACTTCATTTTATCAGCGATTCCCTAAAAGTTTTCAAAATGTGATTACGGCGCATGGAGTGCGTTGCAGAAGAAAGGTGACAAAGGATATGACAAGAGAGAAGAAGTGGACGCTGGCGGTACTCGCGGCATTTACGGGAGCAAGTTTTGTCGGAACGGCATATGCCGCAGAAAGTGCAGATGCCCCATCCGAGCAGACACACGCGCTTACCGATACGGTTGTTACGGCACAGCGCCGTGAGAAGCGCGATCTCGACACGCCGGCAACGACAACGATCATCACGGCGAAGGAGATTGAAAAGGCAGGATATCGCAATGTATTCGAGGCGATCGATCAGCAGATCGGCTCGACGAGTACATCGTACGGTGAGGCAGGGCAGGACTTTGGTTTTTCGGCGGGGCGTCTGAACCTGCGTGGCTATGATCGGGGCACGCTCGTCATGGTGAACGGCGTACCGATGAATCTCAAGAACTACCCGAGTACGGAGAACATCCCTGCGTCGATGGTTGAGCGCATTGAGATTGTCAAGGGTGCAGCATCGACCCTTTATGGCGCTGAGGCAATGGGGGGCGTCATCAATATCATCCTGAAGCAGCCAAAGGCGGAAGAATCGGAGTTCGAGCTCAGCCAGACCGTCGGTAATTATTTCAAGAAAAGCGAGGCAACCTACGTAGGTGATCGTATCATTGTCGATGTGAGCCGCGAATGGTCGAAGGATATTCCACATGCGAACGCCTTTGGACTGGACAAAGTATCATGGACTGACTGGTGGGTTGGCAAGGGGAAGAAAAGCCGCATCGGTTTGATTGCACAGCTTACGGATGAGCTGTCCCTCAACTACAACTATATGGAGTCGGACATCACGCGCGGCGGGATTCGCCCTTATAAGAGAAATAAGGCCGGTGTCCGCGTTTCTGATAATACGAAATACAATTCTCGCTATAATGATTATCGCCATACAGCAAGTCTTGTCTATCAGGGCAGGGAGAACGGCATTCATGCGGTTCTCGGCTACAACTATCGCAAGGTTGACGGATATGACTATATTGCGAACAGTAAGGGGAAAAGCAATGCAGTGATGGACGGGCAAATCCTCGACGTACAGAAGAATTGGAAACTGGGGAACGACTCCATGGTGTTGGGATATTCCTACAAACGCGAGGCATATGATGCTACCACGCCGGATGCTAAGAGGTTTCGTGATTCGGCAGTGCGTACGAGCAACTCGCTCTATACGTCCTATTCCAAGCAATTCACGCCGCAGTTTAACCTGACGCTCGGTCTGCGCGGAGAATTTATCAACGACCCCGAGGAGGATCAGCGCGTCTTTATGCCGCAGTTCCAGACGAACTATCAGTTTGACCGCAATACAGCGTGGTATATCAATATCGGCAAGGCATTCCAGATGCCGACGGTAGATGACAGTTTCCGTTATAAGAGCTTTAACCCCGAAGGGCTAAAGCCGGAGAACGGCTGGACGTATGAGACGGGAGTCAAGATTCGCCACGGCAATGACACGTGGAAGGCTGCTGTCTATCACATGGATATGCAGAATAAAATGGGCTGGGCTAAAAACAGCGCCGGCGAATACTATGCCGTGAATAAAGGAGCGTTCCGTAATACCGGCATCGAATTGGAGTATACAAAGCGATTCAATGATACATGGCGGCTTACCCTTGGCGGAGGGATATCGAACCCTGAGGTGCAGGACCCCAGCAGTGCGAAAAAAGAGTGGACGCAGGATGCCGGTCGTCTTGAGGGGCTTATTAGAGTTGACTACGAGATGGCAAAGTGGCAGGGGAATCTGAATTTCAAATACCTTGGGGATCGTGAGTATTACAAGCCGTCAAACGGGACTGAACAGGATATTCCGGACAAGCTGCAGCTCAATATGAATATCATCTACACGGCGGGCAAGGATGACACTGTGACACTCGGCATCTACAATCTGCTGAACCGTGAGAACTACTCCAACCGATTCGGCAGTCTCGATCTCCCGCGCAACTACCGCCTGACCTATACCCATGCGTTCTAAGCAAGCACTGCTCTGCACGCCTCTCTTCCTCCTCCTCGCAGCCGCTCTCATCGGCGGCTGTGGGGGCGGGCAGGAGAATGCGGCAGAGCAATCTGTGTTCTATCGCGGAACGGACGGCATGGGCGTGGAGGTGGTTCTCACTGAGAAGCCAAAACGAGTCGTTTCGCTGGGGCTCGCAACGGATGAGATCCTGCTCGCCATCGCTCCGCCCGAGCAGATCGCGGCGCTCACCGCCTATGCGGATGATCCCGGGCTCTCCTCGATGACGGAGGCGGCAAAGGCAGTTCCCGTGAAGCTCAAGGATCGGAGCCCCGAGCGCGTGCTTGCGCTCCATCCCGATCTCGTCTTTACCACGGACGGTGTGCCGAAGGAGCTCGTGGAGAGCCTGCGCGATCTCGGGCTGACGGTCTATGCCTCGCGCACACCGAAGCGTGTCGAGGGGATCTTTACGCGCATTGAGGAGGTCGGCAGGCTCGTCGGACAGGAGGAGAATGCCGCAGCACTCATCGCCGAAAAGCGCGCGCGCCTCGCGGATGTGGAGCGCCGTGTCGGGGACATCCCCGAGGCGGAGCGCCCCATCGTCGTCGCGTTTGCGTTCAGCGGCGTGTTCGGACAGAAGGACGGGCTCTTTGACGATATGTGCCGCCATGCCTCTCTGCGCAACGGTGCCGCAATGGTCGGGCTGACAGCAGAGACACCCGTTTCGATGGAGCAGATTGTTGCGCTCGATCCCGATGTTTTTTTGCTGCCGACATGGAGTGCAGAGGGGGAAAAGACGGAGGAGTTCCGCGCGAAGCTCCGCAGCGATCCTCTGTTCATGCATGTGAAGGCGGTGCGGGAGAACCATCTCTATGCCGTGCCCGATACCTACCGCTACAGCGCGGGGCAGAATGCGATCGAGTGCGTCTATGAGCTGGCGCGCGCGGTGTACCCCGAGCGCTTTGCAGATGTGAAGTAGGGCGATAAAGATGAATCCGCTGCGCATGATGGTGCTGAGCCTCACGGGATCATGCAATCTCGCATGCCGCTATTGCTACGCATCGGAGCAGGATGCACGCACGATGACGTGGGACACAGCGCGGCGCACTATCGATCTCGCGGCAGAGGGCGGCGCACCATTCCTCCTCCAGTTCTCGGGCGGTGAGCCGCTGCTCGCACTGCCGCTTCTCGTGCAGATTGCGGACTATGTTCGTGGGAATCGCATACGGGTGCGCATGGATATTCAGACGAACGGGACGCTGATCTCTGATGAGGCGGCGGATTTTCTCTGCAATGCGGGCATTGGTGTCGGCGTCAGCCTCGACGGCAGACCCGATGTGCACGATCCGCTCCGCTGCTTTCCCGACGGGCGCGGGACTTCCTCTGCTGTGATTGCAGGGATTCAGCGTCTCGCGGAGCGCGGGAAGGAGATTGGACTGACCGCAGTCGTCACAGCTGAGAATGTAACGGCGCTCCCCGGCGTCATCGAGATGGCATACTATCTCGGCAATGTGCGCAGAGTTGGCTTTGACCTTCTGCGCGGACAGGGACGCGGTGTCAGTGTGAGACCTGCGCGGGAGGAAGATGTTGCCCTTGCGATGGAGCGCGTCTTTGCTCTGTGCAGGAAGCTCGAGCGGCTTACCGGTCGACACATTGTCATTGCACAGGCAGAGCAGGCAGCATGTCTTGCTCATCGTGTCGACGGCGGCTTCTCGCACTGCCACGCAATGAGTGGCGCGGGCATTCATGTCGATGCGCTTGGGCGTATCTATGCGTGCTCCTCCTTTGTCGGCGATGAACGCTTTTTGCTCGGCGATGTCGTGCACGGCATTGACGTGCGTCGGCAGGGAGAACTGTCGCATGAAATGCAGAGGACAATGGCGTTTTGCCGCACCTGTACGGATTTCCTCCGCTGTGGTGGCGCGTGCTATGCGCGCATGGCGGGAGAGAATGCCATCTGCACGGCGGAGTGTGCGCTCAAGCGCGCGGCGATCAAGGAAGCCACATCTAATAAAAAACAAGGATTACACGAATGAAAACGAAAGCAATATACCCGTTTACGGCGATTGTTGGGCAGG